>JBATYS010000264.1:0-2246 GCA_049674205.1 Candidatus Aminicenantaceae bacterium | reverse complement strand
ATCCTGTTCTCCTCCATGATCTATTTTTTCGCTAAGGCTTCAACAGCAGACGTGATCTCCAGAAGTTCTTTTGTGATCGCCGCCTGCCTCATTTTATTCAACACCAGCGTGAGGTCATCGATCAGATCATCGGCATTTTTGGTTGCGTTATCCATGGCCATCATTCTCGCCGCGTGTTCGGCAGCTGATGATTCGAAGAAAAAATGGATTATTTGATTTTCCACATGATATGGGAGGAGAGAATGGATCAGCAAGAGTGCTCCCGGATCCCAGTCTGGTCTCTGGCCTGCAGGCATTGCTTTTTTTTCCATGCCCTCTGATTTTTCAACATCCCCAGAAAACTCAACCGGCAGTAATTTTGTTATGACCACACGGGGAGCAAGGATGGATTTAAATTCATTATAGGCGACATAAACAGCATCGGTCTTGTTCAACATATAGAGTTCCATGAGGAATTGAGCCAACTTCGAGCAATCCTCAGCTGTGAATTTATCAACTTGCCCGAAGTAGGTTTTCAGCACGGGAAACTCGGTCTTTTTAAAAAACAAAACGGCTTTTTTCCCTATGAGAATAAGGCGGACATCACTTGTCTCTGCCTTCTCTGTGAAGAAGGAAAACGCCCGCTCCAAAAGATTGGCATTAAATGCACCTGCCAACCCCTTGTCCGAAGTAAAAACAACCCCCACGACCTTCTTTTCTTCCCTCTGGGCAAGCAGCGGATGAGAAGAGCGAGGGGCCCAGAGCGAAGCTTCACCAACGAGCTCCGGAGAATCGTGCCACTGGGGTCTTGACTCCAAGACTTTGCGCTGAGCCTTCTGGAACTTGACCATGGAGACAGTCTTCATCGCCTGTGTGATCTGTTGTGTGTTGCGTACGCTTTTGATTCGCTTTCGCAGGTCTATCAGAGCTGGCATTTATTCCTCTTCCTTGAATGTCTTGTTGAATTTCTCAAAGGCTGAATTGAGGGCCTCGTCTGTGTCAACATCGATGGACTTGGCCTTAGCGATCTTTTGCATAAGATCAGTAAAATTCTCACTAAAATAAGCGTAAAGCTTTGTCTCATACTGCCGGATCTGAGACACATCGAATTCATCCAGATAGCCTCTGTTTCCCGCGAAGATGATCAAGATCTGTTGGACGACATCCAGAGGGGCATACTGATCCTGTTTCAGGATCTCCGTCAGTCTTTCTCCTCGGTCGAGCTGTGCTTGACTCGCCTTATCCAATTCGGTACCGAATTGAGCAAAAGTGACGAGTTCTCTGTACTGCGCCAGGTCCAGACGCAGCTTGCCCGCCACCTGTTTCATCGCCTTGATTTGAGCGTGTCCACCAACCCTGGAAACGGAAATCCCCACATTGATGGCAGGCCGGATGCCGGCATTGAACAATTCGGATTCGAGGTAGATCTGGCCATCGGTGATGGATATAACGTTTGTAGGGATATAACCCGAGACATCACCGGCTTGTGTTTCAATGATGGGCAACGCCGTGAGTGAACCCCCGCCGTTCTGTTCATTGAGCTTGGCCGCTCTCTCCAGCAGCCTCGCATGGAGATAAAACACGTCGCCGGGATACGCCTCCCGCCCGGGCGGGCGGCGCAGCAGGAGTGAGATCTCTCTGTAGGCAGCGGCGTGTTTAGACAGGTCGTCATAAACAAGCAAAACATGCTGTCCTCTATCTCTAAAATATTCCCCAATGGCACACCCGCTGTAAGGGGCCAAATACTGGAGGGGAGAGGGATCGCTGGCCGAAGCCGCAACGATGATCGAATAATCCATGGCTCCGTGGTCCTCGAGGACTTTAATGATATAGGCAACAGTCGAATTTTTTTGTCCGATGGCGACATAGATACAGAAAACATCTTTCCCCTTCTGATTGATGATCGTATCGATGGCAATCGCAGTTTTCCCGGTCTGCCGGTCGCCGATGATCAGCTCTCTCTGTCCGCGTCCGATCGGGATCATGCTGTCGATCGCCTTGATCCCCGTCTGGAGAGGCTCCTTGACGGGCAAGCGTTCCACAACCCCAGGAGCGAGACGTTCGACAAGCATAAAAGTATCACTCTGAATAGGGCCTTTTTCATCGAGGGGGATGCCCAAAGGATTGACCACCCGGCCAATCATAGAGGGCCCTGATGGCACCTGCATGATCCTATGCGTCCGCTTGACCAGGTCTCCTTCCCTAATGAGATGGCTCTCTGCCAAAAGGACAATCCCCACATTCTCTTCCTCCAGATTGAGAGCAAG
>JBATYS010000263.1:0-4648 GCA_049674205.1 Candidatus Aminicenantaceae bacterium | reverse complement strand
CCTTCTGAGAATAAACCCAGACGTTAACACCTCGGTAAACAATTCAGCTTCGAAATGCTTCAGATTGGGTAAGTCTCTTTGAAGTCTGATCATTGTCATCTGGGGGATCCCGGAAACGTCAGTGATCTTAGGAAAATCTCTGGCAATTCTTTTAAAACCATTATACAGGTGTGTTCCCATCTTCTCTATATGCTCATGAACGCGATTCTCCCTAAAAAATTTGAGAGTTGCAATTGCAGCGGCGAGGCTGAGGGCTTCTCCGGCTAGTGTGGAGCATATCCACAACTTGCGCCAAGAATCCATGATCTCCTTCTTTCCCCCTATAGCAGCTAAAGGCATTCCTCCAGCTATACCTTTTCCGATGACAGTGAGGTCGGGAAGAAAATCGTAGTACTCCTGAGCGCCTCCAGGGCCCAATCGAGCTCCGGTCTTCATCTCATCGAGGATCAAGACTATTCCACACTTTGTGCAAATATCGCGGATCGTCTTAAGGAAGTCCCTTTTGGGCGCCTCATGCACCACAGGCTCCAGAATGACAGCAGCCGGATATTCGGGAAGGTTGTTGAACTTATCCAGAAAATCAGAAGAATCATTGAAGAGAAACTCGATACAAAGATTGCGAGTAGCGATGGGGACACCGGCATCTTTATTGCTCCAATCGTGCCAGCCAAAATACCCGGATGAGAGAATATATTCTCGGTATGTATACGCTCTAGACAGACGAACGGCAGCGCTGCAGGCCTCGGCTCCTGTTTTAAGAAAACGGACCTGTTCGATCGTCGGAAACATATCCACGATCAACTCAGCCAATTCAGGTTCAAGAGGAGAAGACAAGGTTGTGACAATGCCGTTTTTGAGTTCGTTCTGTATGGCTTCTACGACCACAGGATGATTGTACCCTAGAGTGCAAGCCCCAAGACCCATCCCAAAATCGATATATCGGTTTCCATCATAATCGATGAGTTCCGCTCCCTCAGCAGTCTTATAGTATGCCGGCCCAAATTCTGACCCAAACAGGGCATCTGTTTTTTTGCTCTCGGTTGAAAATCCCCCGGGGATATATTTTTTGGCTTTGTGCTGAATTCGGATAGAATCATCCATTTCGACTCTCCTCTATCATCCTGGATTATTCATAAAACTCGTGAATAATCCAGGTAGGTGCCACAAGTATAAGTGCAAAATCGCCCTCTGAACCCTTAGCCTTTTATCCTTCTTATTTGCCCACCTAAATTACAATAATTCGGACCGCTGCGCAACTCCCGTGTTATAATAAATTTATGAATAAC
The DNA here is from genome assembly GCA_049674205.1 of Candidatus Aminicenantaceae bacterium. GTDB lineage: Bacteria > Acidobacteriota > Aminicenantia > Aminicenantales > Aminicenantaceae > WTAW01. Next base: position 3,362 of record JBATYS010000263.1, on the reverse strand, counting down.
AAAACTAAATTTCTATCGATACTCATCCTTTTTCTGGGAATCAGTGGTGCATTCGGTCAAGAAGTTTTTCGGAGCCAATCGGGATTAAAACAAGATTTAAGGCTTCTGGAACAAACCGCTGAAGACCACAATTTCGATGTTATTCACTATGAATTCGACTGGGATATCGATTTTAACGCCCGCAGTATCCGAGGAAAAGCGATCATAAACGGAGAAAGTTCGATCCAGGGTTTGAATACGATCACTCTCAACCTCTCGAACACCATGACAGTGGCCGGAGTTAAACAGGACCAGCACTCCCTCTCTTTTAGCCACCAGGATAACCTGCTCACGATCACCTTTGTTCAAAACTATAAAAAGGGGGAATCCTTTACAGTAGAGATCAGCTATTTTGGATTCCCTGCCTCAGGCCTCTATTATGACTATCATGGAAGCGCACCGATCATCTTTAGCCTGGACGAGCCCAGCGACGCCAGAAATTGGTTTCCCTGTTATGATCATCCTTCAGATAAAGCAACGGCTGAGCTCAATATAACCGTACCTTCAGAAATGATGGCCGCATCCAATGGGACGCTGATGGGAGTCAAATCAAACCCGGGCAACACCGTGACATACACTTGGCAGGTCAGCTATCCGATCGCAACCTATCTCATCTCAGTAGCAGCCACGAACTACGTGACATTTTCACACACCTACGCTTCGGGGCCAGAAGAGATGGAAGTCATTTACTATGTCTATCCGGAACTGCTCGAACACGCCAAAACTGATTTTGCCAACACTGTCCCCCAGATCGAATTCTACTCGGAAGTTTTTGGAGAATACCCATTTCTCGGAGAAAAATATGGTATGGCCCTCATCCCAGAAGGAACCGCGATGGAACATCAGACCTGCACCTCCTTTCCAGCCAGAGTGATCAATGGAGAGCAGGCGTACGATTGGCTCATTGCCCACGAGCTGGCCCACCAATGGTGGGGGGATCTTGTTACTCTGGACGACTGGCCGGAAATCTGGCTAAATGAAGGTTTCGCCACGTATTCCGATGCGCTGTGGTGGGAACATCTCTATGGAATGCCCGGTCTCAAGGCCAGAATGCAAGAGTTCAGGTCTATCCTCTTTGAAAGATACTCCGGCCCACATCATGCGATCTATGACCCCCCTGAGGGCTATCTCTTCTCTGCCATCGAATACGAAAAAGGTGCATGGGTCCTGCACATGCTGCGGTTCGTTGTGGGAGAGGACAACTTCTGGAATATCCTTAGTACATACACCAGGAGATACGCATACGATACCGTTACAACAGACAACTTCAAATCTGTCTGCGAGGAGATCTACTTGGCAGACCTGGATTGGTTTTTCGATCAGTGGATCTATGAACCCGGCTACCCCCGGTATGAATATTCCTGGGGACACTCCGGTCCGAATTCAGTGAGAGTCATCATAAAGCAGACGCAGGAAGCCTATTCTCTTTACTCTATGCCTATAGAGCTCCAGATCGTTCTCCCCTCAGGAACGGTGAAAAGGACCGTATGGGTTGATGAAAGGACAAATGCCTACGACTTATCGTTTGCAGAGCCCCCTTCTGATGTACTCTTCGACCCAGACCAGTGGATCCTCTGTTTTAGGGGTGATTTTCAGAAAAAAGGAACAAAAAAGAGGTAAAAGTTCAGAAAGCTTCAGTGGCAGAGATGTAGAATCCTCTGCCCTCACTCGTAAAACCTACATCCAGCCTCAGGTTGATCTTCTCATCACGATTGAAAGTGTAGCGTAATCCCAAACCCAGGCTATGTTTGGCTTTTGTGAAATCAAGGCGGCTAAGTCTATCCGCCACATTCCCAAAACCTGCAAATCCTACAACCCCGAACCGCCCAAACAGCTGGATCCGATATTCCATTTGGAGAACCACCATATTCTTATCCCGATAGCGACCCGTATAATACCCCCTCATGATTTGCTGTCCTCCCAAAAGGGACAGCAATTGAAAAGGCACATCTCCCGAAGAAAAGCTCAAGTACCCTTGTAAAGCGATAGTGTGTTTTGTGGATACCGAGAAATAAGTCCTTAGGTCAAACAGATACTTTGTGAAGTGATAGTCACTGCCCAGAGCCCGACGGTAGAACGTGGCAGAAGCTTGATGATAGCTTCCGCGCCGGGAATAATAGATATTGTCTCTCGAATCCCAGGTTAAAAAGAATCCTAATCCAGAGACGTCCCCGCCCTCGCTTCCAGATATCTCACCTGAATCGAGCAATCCTTCCTCTTCGACTTCAATCAACTTTTGATAGCCGAAGTCGTATCTCAGGCCTGCATTAATAAACGAGAAGACCTTCTTTTGGACATTGATATTCATTAAATAGGACCGCGAAATATATTTCTCCTCCATTTCGGGTGTGGTGCCCGGACCGATCCCAAAGAATTTATCGTTAAATTTGCTATACCCCAAAGCACCCTGTAATCTGTACTCATTCTTTTTGAGATAGATGTCGGGCATAACGAACACTTGAAACTGCTTATTGGTGGTGTACACCATAAAACTGTTGACGCTTGAGGGCCTGAGCTTCGGATTTTCCTTAGCAGAGCGAAAAAAATAACCTCCCCCGAATCCCAAAGCTAGTTTTGTTTCTGGAGAGTAGAAGAGGACAGGAAGAACAAGAAGGTTTCTGTCCTTCTTTTCTTTCTCCTCTGCTTTCTCATCAGCGAATGCCGAAAGAGAGAAAAGGTGTATTCCCAGGACGAAAAAGAAAAGCGCAAATAAGGATATTTGAAAGGAGATTTTTTTCTCGCGTGTAAAAATGCCTAGTTTTGTGCTTTGAGTCATAGGAAATAAGAAACTTCTAATATCTCGACTTGATCCTATCGATTTTCGATTTAAGCACAGTGTTGGCTACCCAGGAAGGTTTGAGTTTGCCCCGCACTTTTAAGAGATGGACCATCGTATCCCGGAAGGTCCTTGGCACATCCCTCTGCTCCGATTCGGGTTTGCGGACAAGATGAAGAGAGTCGGTGAGACATGTGGTGACACATACTCCGCACCCGATACATCGATCGAGGTCGAGACGGACCTTATCCTCTTCTAGACTAAGCGCATCCATTTGACATCGCTGGACACAAACGCCACAACCTATGCAGGTTTCTGGCTCCGCTACGCAGATAAAGGGCGAAGAGACGATTGTAGCGGGCTTAGGGTGTTGTTTGATAGTCCTGAGCACTCCGCAGCAACATCCACAACAGCAGCAGATATTGACGATGTCCTTTGAATTGCTGGGCTGAAGGACCAAACCCGCATCATCCGCCTTTTTTAAGATATCCAAAGCTTCCTCTTGATCGATGTACCGTCCGATCCCCCTGTCATGGTAGAGGTCTGC
>JBATYS010000262.1:0-3812 GCA_049674205.1 Candidatus Aminicenantaceae bacterium | reverse complement strand
TGGACCCAGGAAAATGTCAATGAGGCCATGGTCTCAAGGATTTGGGAAGAGGAGATCAACCATTCCCAAGTTATGGAGATTGTCAGTTATTTGAGCGATGTTTTAGGTCCGAGAATTCCTGGCTCCCCTGAGATTGGAAAGGCGTATCAATGGACAGGCGAAAAATTCAAAGAATGGGGGATGAGTAATGTGGCAATAGAACCGTGTGGCAAGTTCGGCCCAGGTTGGTCCAATAAATACATTTCTGTGCACCTGATTTCCCCTTCTTACCAGCCGATGATCGCTTATCCTGTACCGTGGACGAAAGGCACTGAGGGAAAAATCAAAGGTCAGCCTCTTTATGTCCAGATCGAGACAAGTGCAGATTTGGAAAAGTACCGGGGAAAATTGAAGGGCGCAATAATCCTGACAAAGCCTCCCCGTAAGACCCCTCCTGTCTTTACTCCCTCTGCGGTCCGAATGACCGATGATGATCTGAAAAAACTTGCCGAAACGCCTATCCCCATAAGGCCGGAAAAAAAAGAGGAATCAAAAGAAGAATTGTCCTGGGCGGAGCGTGAGGATTTTTTCCGTTCCGAGGGTGTGGGCGTTCTGATCGAGCCCAGCGATGCGAGACGGAGTGATTACGGAACGGTGAGAGTGGATGCCTATGATGGTGACGGAATGAACCATAAAAGGCGAGATCAAAACCCTCGTGTCGTAATGGCTGCCGAACATTATGCCCGAATATTTCGCATTATGAATCACAATGTCCAGGTCGAGATTGAGATCGAGGTCATCAATGAATTCTATGAGGAGAATCTTCAAATATACAATGTGGTGGCTGAAATTCCAGGAACGGATAAGAAAGAAGAGCTGGTCATGCTCGGTGCACACATTGACTCCTGGGCTGCGGGGACGGGAGCTGCCGATAATGCTGCCGGTTGTGCAGTGGTCATGGAGGCAATGAGAATTCTGAAAAAACTCGGCATCAAACCGCGCCGCACTATTCGAGCAGCACTCTGGAGCGCGGAAGAACAGGGATACTATGGGTCGAGGAGTTACATATCAAAACATTTTGGGGATACGGACACTAAGAAACTGGAGAATCCAGATTGGGATGGCTCGGAAGAGTCATGGAGGAATCCCTTGGGAGGCGCCAACAATTTGGTCTTAAAACCCGATTACGACAATTTTTCCGGATATTTCAATTATGATAATGGTTCGGGAAAAATTCTCGGTATCTACCTTCAGGAAAATTTCGCTGTTCGGCCCATATTTGAGGAGTGGATAAAACCGCTTCTTGCCCTTGGTGTGACCACTTTGGCGCAGCAAAGTACCGATGAAACTGACCATGTGCCTTTTGACTGGATTGGATTGCCCGCCTTCCAATTCATCCAGGATGAAATCGATTATGGGACAAAAATCCATCATACGAACCAGGATGTTTACGACCATTGCATTCCTGAGGATCTTATCCAATCCGCTATTGTCATGGCGAGCTTTGTCTACCATGCTGCTATGCGTGAGGAAAAGTTGCCCCGGAAGCCTATGCCTCTGCCACGCACATCCAAATAAAAATGTTTTGAAATTTTAGGGAGGTTGTGTGTCCAATTTTTATCCCATGAAAAGGGGAGATGTCATATATATTGTTTCCCTTCTTGTTTTAAGTATTTTTTCCTGATGCTTTCTGTCGTGTTAGGGACAGCATCTGTGATGATGGTGCGCCTGAGTTCTCCTGTTTTTATTGGGGACGGGCCACACTATCATATTGATAATAAAGTGATTAACTCCAGTTTTTTATGAAAAAAACATCTTAAAGCCACGATTTTAGTGGGAAAAATCTACTTCTAAGGATTTAACTGAGATTTTATTGATTAAATTCGGGGAGGCAGAAAGAGATTTTGTAGTGGTTCGTGCAGTGTCCACAATGGATCTTTGCTGTTAATTGTTCGCACTTTATTTGTGTTTGGCTCGCAAAACTCATCGATAGCTCGTTGCTGCATTCAGGGCAAACCTCTGGCACGGCCATCCTGAGAGTCAAAATCTTATTGGGATTTTTGGGGCAGGGAAAAGCCTCTTCTATGATTTTAAAATAAGCGATTCCTGCCTCTCGAAGTTCATCAAGAAGCCCTTGGTAATAAGATAGAGTTGCCACACTTTTTTTCTCGGCCAATTTTTTCCCTGTAGCTGTCCGCATGTTGCTTTTCAGTGTGGCGGCGTATGTTAATTCTTTACTCAAAGAAGAAATGAGGGTTTTGTACAGGTTTTGTCCCCGCAATGCCGATTTAACGAAAAAATTAGCAACACCGAGATAACCGAATTTTGCCAAGAAATCCGCATCGTGCACGACATCGGTTATTCTGCTAGGCGAATGCTTCTCGTTGTACAAAGCAGTCAAAGACGAGGTAATTGTACCGATTTTTTCTTTGTCCATGCCTTCTTCAGTCAAAACTTCTTCCGCTAAATGAGCGGCCCTCTCTTCCTCGGGAATATCATCAGAATGGTAATGTCCTCCAAGGAATTTGCCACTGTCGTGGAAGAGAGCGGTAATCACTGCGTCTGTGGCGTTCACGTCTTCAGCGAGTGCGATCTTCCGGGCAATTGCGGCCACATGGATGGTGTGTTCCCATAAAAAACTATCGACATTTTCCTTTTCGTTATCCCTGTCCTGAGAAAACTGTCTCTCCGAATCTTCAATCAACTGTCTGATCCGTTCGATAAGGTTGGGATATACTGGCAAAATAAGGTGTTTGAGATCGTATATTGCACGCATCTTAATCGTGGAACCGTGGGAATCCAATTATCGGCGGGTTCAAAGACTATGTCAATGTGGTTGTTGCTTTTTTTGAAACACGGATTATTATGGGACTATGAAAGACTTCTTTCGCTGTAATGGCCGGCCTCTCAGCCTTGTCGTGCTTTCAGGTGGGAGCAGCCGGCGGATGCAGTTGGATAAAGCATTGCTTTCCGTATCCGAGGGATCCATCATCGAACATATCATCAAGCAGCTAGAGAATCATTTTGACGAAGTCTTGATCAGCGTTTCCAGCAAAGAAAAATTTGCTTTCCTGAAAAGGAGATTGATCGTCGATGAGAAGCCGGGCGAAGGACCGATGATGGGGATTAGAACAACGCTGCAGACCACGAAGAATGAAAAAAGCTTTGTCATCGCCTGTGATATTCCTGATATCGACCTTGGATTTCTGCAAAGGCTCATCCAGGAAGCTGAACATTCCGATATTGCTCTTCCGATCTCTTCAGGGGGCAGGAAGGAACCTCTCTTTGCCGTTTATGACAAAGCCGTACTGCCCGAAATGGAAAAACTTCTGGATGAAGGCGTTTTCTCTCTCCTCCCTTTATTTGAACACTGTAAAGTTCAGCATGTCCCCATGGGAGAGAATGCCTGGTTCAAAAATCTCAATACAAGAAAAGATTATGAAGATTTCCTGAAACAAAAGAACAAGTTCACACCCTGAATTGCAGGCTGTTACATGAATAGGAAGTGAAAGCTTATGCAGGGCATCCTTACACAATGGATCCAAGCGCCTCCACGTTTTTCCCAGTCTCCCCCTGATATCTCATAAACACGTCGCCTGATCAGACCGACTCCCAGGTCATGTTTATCCTTGCAAGCCATTTGACAGGCTTTGCAACCAGAGCACTGGCTCGAGTTGAAGTAGAATGCAAACTGTTTAGCCATTTATTCGATATTTTGACTTATTCATACTCCATATTTACCTAATTATACTTAATTATCCTTAATAATCCTAATTTCCGACTTTCTCCACCTCCACCATGATCGTATGCTGGGCATTACCAAAGGCAAAGGG
>JBATYS010000261.1:0-5878 GCA_049674205.1 Candidatus Aminicenantaceae bacterium | reverse complement strand
CTTCTTGATCTCCCAAATATCCTCTGTATTTTTTTGCGAAGCAGAGATAATAATGCCGTCCTCTGTACTGGGGACATTCCTTGCACAATTTTCCCGAAAAAGGACAGATCATTTTTGTCTTGGCCATATCTCAACCTCCCCGAGATAATAAATTGCACGTCCTAACGCGCGCAACCATAAAATTAGCAACCATTTGTGGTTGCAACAATAATCAGAATCATAAATTTTGTCAAGGCTCCACAAGTTTAATCTTTCGTTTATCCAGAACAGCAACCAGAAAAAACGTCACCAGGCTCACGATCCAGCAGAAATATATGGGATGAGGGAGATTTATGTTCTGGAAAAAGGATGGGATCTGCGGGAAGATCAACCACAGGGCCAGAGCGATCATGGCAACGAGCAGCGTCCACGTGGCATGGGAACGCCTGCATATACTGGGCCAGAACAGGGTCATCAGAGTGACCAGAGTGTAGGCCGTCGTCAGGGTCAATCCGATAAGCAATGTACGAACAATCCCAGAAACCGAAACCGCGAGAAGGTAGGTAAAAACGCTCAGGATTAAAACCGACACACGCGAAAAAATCCTCTCACGTTTTTCCCCGAGGTCTGGAGCCAAAAACCTCTTGATAATATCACCAACTACAAGAGTGGCGCTCCCAACGAGGAGGGCGGATGCAGTAGAGACATCTGCTGCCCATAAACCTGCCAATACGAGACCGGCAACAAAAGGACTCAGACTCAGGACCGTCCTGGGTAACGCTTCGGTGGGGATAATCCCGGGTTGAAGCACTGCTGCTGCCATGCCGATTATGGCACTGATAAATCCTATAGGGAGGATCAACAGACCACCAAGAAGAAAGCCTTTTTTTGCGGAGAGGGAATCTTTGGCTGCAAAGCTGATCTGGGCAACGGACTGGACGGAAAAGGTCATGGTGCACATGACAAGGAACCAGGCCACTACAAGGCTCCAACCTATCGCGCCCAAGTCAAAACCCGGATGGCCGCTGGGGAGTTTCGCTAGGAGTTCATCGAATCCTCCCACCTTGTCCACAGCCAGGATCGCGCCCAGAAGAACACCCACATAGATCAAGATCACATTGATGATGTTCGTGATTCCGGCGGCCCAAAATCCACCGATCAGAGTGATCCCAACAAAAACCACAGCGGTGACAAGCATCCCCGATTGGAACGTGAACACATCAGGGAGCAACGACGAGAGTATGGCCCCACCCGCCACATATTGGAGAGAGGTGATGACGATCTGCAGGAGGAGCTGTCCGATGACACCCACAACGCGGCCCGACACACTGTAATGTCTTTCAAAGAATTCCGGAATGGTTGAGATCTCTAACGCCCGGTAGCGTCGGGCTGCGATAAGCCCCACAAGCACAGCACCGGCCGCCCAGGCTGCATTGTACCATCCTGCTGCGATCCCTGAGCTGTAGGCTCGCTCAGCCACGCCTATGGTCGAGGCTCCACCGATGGCCAAACCCGTAAGGAGCGGAGCGACGACCCAAAACGGCAGGCCGCGCCCGGCCAAAAGATAGCCGATCATCCCTCCTTTGCTCAGGCGCCGGGTCAACCACGTGATGACGAAGAGGAGGACGATATAAAGAACAACGATGAGGAAGGGGATCCAATTCATAAGGATTTGTGCTTTATACGGGCATCAACAACGGCAGCACCTTTCCCCTTAGGAAACACAAGAACAGGATTCAGGTCCATCTCATCGAGCTGGGGAAAATCCGTGCCGAGCTCGGAGAGCCGGAGTAAAATATCGACCACAGCATCGATATCCACGGGTTTTTCTCCTCTTGTCCCTTCCAGTATGGGATACCCTTTGATGGACTGGATCATCTCCATGGCGTCTTCCCTTGATAGAGGGGCCAGCCGGAACTGGACATCCTTGAGCACTTCGACGAATACTCCTCCCAATCCGAACATGACAGTGGGTGCAAGATCCAAGTTTCCCTTGGAACCCAAGATCACTTCTTTCCCGCCTGCCAGGTGTTCCTGAAGAACAAAGCTGGGCTTGTGTTTGGCAAATTTCTTGGCCATCTTTTTGTAGGCAGACAGGAGTGTCGATTCGTCATTAATTCCGAGGGCCACGCCACCCACATCCGATTTGTGGACTATGCTCTCGGCATCTACCTTCAAAACCAACGGATATCCAACCTTTTTTGCCATTTTCATCAGGTCTTTTTCGTTTTTAGCTTTCACGGTTTTGGCAGCCGGAATTCCATAGGCATCCAAGATATCATAGACATCCTCCTGAGAGAGGAAAAACTCCTTTTTATGTTTACTCAGGATGTCTTTGACCTTCTTTTTCTGCTTTCTGAACTCTAGGAAAACGGGGGCAGGTCTCTTCAGGATCTGTCCATACCGGGTCATGGAGGCAAGAGCTCTGGCAGCAGTTTCGGCAAAATCATAGACGGGAACGCCACTGGCTCTTATCAGCCGTATGACTTCCTGCCATTTTTCTATGGTCATCACTTGGCAGACGATGGGTTTCTTCGCAAATTTTGCAAGCTCCCCGATCTTACGGGCGATCCCCTCACAATCCACAAAGGGCGCAGTCACAAAAACAAGGAGAACAGAATCGATATTGGGGTCTTTGAGCAGAGCTTCAACTGTCCCGCCATACTGCTCGGGTCCGGCAGTGGCCACCACATCCACAGGATTGGAGACAATGGCCTCCTGAAAGACGAGCTTTTTCAGGGTTGTTTTTGTTTTTGCGCTCAGTTTGGCCAGCTTCAACCCAGAAGAGATGCATTCATCCACAGCAATGATCGCTGGGCCACCGGTGTTGGTCACGATCACAACTCTGTCTCCGGGAGGAACCGGCTGGTTCGAAAAGGCCACAGCTGTATCGATCATGTCCTCTTGAGAGTGGAAACGCAGGACTCCCGCCTTTTTAAAGATCACTTCGGCGAGTGTATCCTGCTCCATCAAAGATCCCGTATGAGAGGCCACAGCTACGGCTCCTTCCGATGTCTTCCCGGTTTTCAGAGCAAGAATGGGCTTCTTTGGAGTCACCCGGCTGGCAACTTCGAGAAAGCCCGCGGGGTCCTTCAAGGTTTCTATGTGGGTCATGATGACACGTGTGTCTTCATCCTGGCCGTAGTAATCGATGATCTCGTTCATGCTCACATCGGCTTCGTTCCCAAAACTCGCATACATCCGGATGCCTTTCCCTATGCGGTAGAGATGCAATTTGAGGGTCTCGCCCACGCCGCCGCTTTGGGCGACAATAGAGATATTGCCGGGGAACATGGGCACAAAGGTGAAATTGGCATACACGGAGACTTCGGGGTCGGAATTCTGGATCCCCTGGGAATTCGGCCCATAGATGCGCATCCCGTATTTGTGGGCGATCTCTACGATCTGCCGCTCCAGCTGCAATCCCTCTTCGCCCACTTCCTTAAAGCCGGCCGTGTGGACGATGGCAAATTTTACACCTTTTTTCCCGCATTCCTCGAGTACATAGGGGACGATGGTGTTCTTGATAGAAATGTTCACCAGGTCGACTTCATCAGGGATGTCGCTGATCGAGGCATAAGCCCTAAAGCTTTTGATGGACTTAGACTTCGGGTTGATGGGGTAGATCGGACCTTTAAAATTGTGGTCCAGCAAATTTTGCATCACAATATGGCCGATGCTGAAAGGATTATTCGAGGCTCCGACGATAGCCACTGATTTGGGTTTAAACAGCGCATCAAGCATTTTGACCTCCTTTTGTTTCTTGGGCATACAGGGCTGCCCCAAAAGCGCCTGTCAATTGGGGAAGCGGAGGAACAAAGATATCTTTTCCGATCCTCTCTGCAAACATCTGAACAAAATAGGGATTGTGAGCCACTACTCCCCCACTCATCACGACGTTCCCCTCCAAAGGATCCATCTCCATGGCTCTCTTTATAACGGAAGTGAAAACACCCTTAACTATATCCTCCACAGGGACGTTTTCCCTGATCTTCGTCAGGATTTCAGTCGCGGAAAACACCGTGCAGTAGCTTCCAATTTCGATATCGTTTTGGGCTTTTTCTGCAAGTCCGTTGAGTTTTTCCAATCGGATCTTTAAACGATTGGCCATCTCCTCAAGAAAAGCGCCTGTGCCTGCGGCACACTTGCGATTCATCATGAAACCGGTCCTCTTTCCGGAATCGTTGATCTTAATGATCTTGTTGTCCTGGCCGCCGATATCGATGAGCGTATGGGCCTTAGGATAAAAAAAATAGCTACCCCAGGCATGACAGCTGATCTCCGTCTTCGTTGAGTTGGCAAAGGGCACGTTTCGTCTTCCATAGCCAGTGCTCACTACAAAACACCTATCCGAAGAAATCCCTTTGGTCTTTTCCAGGGATTTTTCGAACGCTTTCCCGGCAGCCCCTTCAAAATCCGCACCAGAGTCAGTAACGGCATAACCGAGGACCTCTGCCTCTGCATTTAGAATGATAGCTTTGGTCGTGGACGCCCCCACATCAATGCCGGCGAACAAACGCGTGCTCATTTTTATAAAAATCCAAAGCCCCAAATTGTTCAGATCTCAGTGAGTAAACTCAAAATCTATTCTATCGATCTGAACTTTGGCACTCCAAAATTATCGCTATTTCGATTCGAGTTGTTCGATAAAAGCCTCGATATTGGTTTTCGCCTGCTCCTCGGAATAACAGCGTAGATCGTTCAGGTCGCCGTTGATAGTCAGTGTGGGCACTTTCAGATTCTTCTCGAGCCGCTGGGGCATTCCGTAGCGGTTGTTGGAATTGGCAGGGCATGTTTTTGCGTCATGGAAGAGAATCCCATTGATATCATATTTCCGGACCATGTCCTCGATGTATTTTTCCTTGAAGTTCTCATCCCGAACGATAAATATCTCTGTGTACGCACGGGCCATGCTCATGAAGGGGTCCTTGGGGTCGAAAGAATCGAATATCCAGCTGTTGCAGTACGTCGACGCGATCACAGCCGTCTTGAGCTCGATAAAAAACTCCGCCAAGCTCCGCAGTTTGCCCCAGATGGGCATGCCCTCCCAATAGATGCGGAATTTTTCATCCTCAACAGCACCATCTTTATTAGTCACTCTCCCTTCCAACTCTTTGAGGAGCACTTTGTAGTACTCAACTGCTGTCTCGGTCCCCCTGAGAACCACAGCAGGCCCCATGTGAATCGTCTCGTCAAAGAAACTGATCGGCGCGGGCTTAGCCATGTTTGTCTCCAGGACCTTTTTCCACAGTTGGGTGCAGTCGCAGGAAAGACCCAGTATATGGCGGAACTTATCGATGTCAAATGTATTCCCCGAGATCTCTTCCAGCGTGGGGATCAATCCTTTGATCTGTTTCTCAATGCTTAAGAGGGAGTCATCTGTGATCCTACTGATATTTCGATATGTGGTTATTCCCAGTGCGGGGACTTTGAGCTCTCTGGAATACCAGGAGAGCCAATCCTGGACATCTCGGCATTGATTCGTATTGTAGACCAGAACATCCGGTTTGGGGACACCTTCGATGCCCTCATAAGCTCGCGAAAGTGGAGTTTCTCTCTTGATGAAAGCGCCAATATCGCTGGTCAGATAGGAACATATGTCGGGAGAGTAGCCCACAGAGTTCGCCACAGGAATGTAATCCATGGCCTGCCGAGTAGACCCCAACATCGCCCCATGATTCTCCGGATAATACACCAAGAATCCCAAGCTCAACAGGAGTTCTGCAGGCCCGACACTGGTGCACCAGGCGACCTTGGGTGAGCCTTCTTTTACGGCCCGGTCCATTTCATAAAAATAGTCGGCCATGATCTTTCTCATGTGGCCGGCTGCTTGGATTTTTTTTATGGCGACCTTTTTTTCCTCGCTCATATTTCCTCCTCAAATTTCAAGGCAGAACAG
>JBATYS010000260.1:0-8664 GCA_049674205.1 Candidatus Aminicenantaceae bacterium | reverse complement strand
TCCAAAGGAGTCGGCACACAGATCAGTATCACATCGGCCTTAGCCATCGTTTTGGGGTCTGTAGTGGCCTTGAATTTGTTCTTTTCCAGGTAAGGTATCAGATCTTTCCCAGTGACATGTTTGATGTAACTTCTCCCCTTATTGAGAAGGTTCACTTTTGTCTTGTCTATGTCAAAACCGACCACATGGAAGCCCGTGTTCAAAAATGTTTTGATCAGAGGGAGTCCCACATACCCTAAACCGATCACACAAACCATTGATTTCCTGTCTTTGATCTTGTTTACCAGACTCATTGCCCCACCTCTATTGCTGATCTCTAAACCATTCGATAGTCCTCAAAAGGCCATCCTTGAGAGAAACACGGGGTTTATAATTCAAAAGAGCCTCTGCTTTCGAGATGTCGGCAAAGGAGTGCTTCACATCTCCAGGACGTTCTTCTTCATGCACAGGCTCAATGTCTTTCTTTGTCAATTCTATGAGTGTTTTGGCTAGACCATTCACTGACGTTTGTACCCCATTGCCAAGGTTAAAAACCTGGCCTGAAACATCGGGCACAAGCGCAGCCTGAAGATTGGCCTCCACAATATTGGCGACATGGGTGAAATCCCTGGATTGCTCCCCATCCCCATGAATGATCGGAGCCGTGTCTGAGAGAAGGCGCGTGATAAAATTGGGAATCACGGCTGCATACTGAGAAAAAGGGTCCTGGCGCGGACCGAAAACATTGAAGTATCTGAGGCACACTGTCGCAAGACCATAGATCTCGCTGAAGACCTGACAGTATTTTTCCCCTGTAAGCTTAGTAATAGCATAAGGAGATAAGGGATTGCCCTCCAGGCCTTCTTTCTTGGGGAGATGTTCGTCATCACCGTATACGGATGAGGAAGAAGCGAAGACGACTTTTTTAACAGATGCGTCCCTTGAAGCCAACAGAATATTCAACGTTCCTTCGATGTTGATGGCGTTTGTCAGGAGGGGGTCTTCAACCGAGCGGGGGACAGAAGGAAGCGCCGCTTGATGGAGGACATAATCAACATCTTTGATAACTTCTCGGCAGAGTTCAAGGTCCCGGATATCTCCCCGGATGAGCTCGATCCCATCGAGGAACGAAGCGATGTTCTCTTCCTTTCCCGTGAGAAAGTTATCGACTATTCGGACAAGAAAACCCTTTGTCGCCAACTCTTCTGCGATGTGCGAGCCGATAAATCCCGCTCCCCCAGTTACCAAATATCTATCCATCTCGCCTATTCCAATTGAATGGATCAGTCCATATAACCCAAGGCTTTCAACCGCTCTTTGACTTTATCTTCCTCTTCTTTGCTCAATCCTTCCTCTTCCTTTTCACCTTTGGGAAGGCTGTCTTTTAGGACGTCGATCACATAATCCTGTACAGACGCAACATCTGTGTTTTTTATCTTTGCTTCTATCTCCCTGTAAAGCTCGGCTGGAATAGCAATATCAGTAGCTTCATTTTCCATTTTATCCTCCTAACCTGAATTATTCATAAAAAATGTCGATATTTATCATAACAGACCTAATATCAGAATGTTACATTGTTTTTTCGGAATACTCATTTACGTACTGCATATCCTATGTGATTTTTATCATAGTCGACATTTTTTACCCTACGGGCGAGCTGATCTCACTACAAAGCCTTCGTTGTAGCCCACTCGCGGTAGTTCACTACAGCTTCGTGGGCCACTTCCTCGCCTTTGCAGCAACCTCAACTCGTGAATAATCCATCTTCCACCTGGATTATTGTCGGCGTTTGCGGTAGAGGGATTTGTCAACTGCAGCGATCATCCTCTCCAGGTCGAACTCACTTGAACCCAGGAAATCATACATCTTTGTCACATTTTCTGTAGGGTTGGCTACGATCTCATTGTAGTTCACAAACAGCACAGCGATATCCTCTCGTTCCTTGATCTGACTGATGATCATATCGTTGAGCTTCGTGAATACGATGCGTGTGTCTTCCCGGTCTTCATCCTGAATTTTCGCCATTTTCTCCATCGAGTCCAAAATTTCCTCGATATTCCTCTGCGAGTAGATGATCTTATAATCCCCCTTGGGCAGGAATTTGAGGCCGTATGCGGTTATTTTGATAAATTTGCCTTTGTAGGGATCAAACGAGAACTCTTTATTCATGAGTTTATTGATGATCTTTCCGCCTTCAAGCTCGAAGTAGCCTCGTGGATTGTCGTCATCCGGAGGCCTCGAATCCTGATCAAAATCCGAAGGAAACCCACCGGCATCCAGGATCTGCATGAGCATCGATGTGCCGGAGCGTTCTAATCCGGATACGATATAGTTGACGTTTTTATCCAATGTCATTGTTTCACCTTTCCTCGGCCGTTTCTGTAAACACCTCTATTGTTCCAAAAAACAGCGAATAGCACTCGAGAAAGATTTTATATCTCAAAACCCGGTCTAATGCAATGCTTTTGTATCGGTTACCCTGTGTCTCTCTAATGGTCTGTTCGGGGAACAGACCCTACATCGTAGGGACGAATCAGCAGAATGTAGGGACCGTTTCCCAAACGGTCCATTCGGGGAATGGACCCTACTCAAAAAAGGGGACAGTCCCCTTTTTGTCTTAGCCCTGGAAAAAGGGGACTGTCACCTTTTTATCGTACAATGCTGGGGCGCATGGCTTGACAAACCAAACTATTTGGTGTTTATTAGTACTTAAAAATGACGCAAAACCCTTTCCCTGCCTTTTAATATGGAGAAAATCGAACACCCTTTTGCCCAGAAAAGTGCCTTTTCTGGAGTTTTGGACAAAAACTTGAAGAGCCTGGAAAAACGACTGGGAATTTCGCTCTCTGCCCGGGGAGATGCTCTGCTTATTGACGGGCCAGAGAAAAACATGAAGTTCGCCAAGTACTACTTTGAAAAGATCAAGGACCTGGAAGAAAAGGGTTATTCCCTTAGCAAAGAAGACCTTCATATCACCCTGGACCTTCTCGAGGAAGGGATGACACACCGTATAGAAGATTTTCTCTCCTCAGAGCCGCTCATCCTTTCCCGCAAATCTGTTACACCCAAAAGCCTGAATCAACAGCAATACATCCAGGCAATCAAAGAATACGATCTGGTCTTCGGGATCGGGCCTGCAGGCACGGGGAAAACCTATCTTGCCATGGCCATGGCGCTGTCGTTCCTGCAGGATAAAGCTGTTAACCGGATCGTTCTCACTAGACCTGCCATAGAAGCCGGGGAGAAATTGGGTTTCTTGCCCGGGGATATTTCCCAAAAGATCAATCCCTATCTCCGCCCTCTCTATGATGCTCTCTTCGACCTCGCCCAGACTGACCAGGCGAACAACCTGATCGAAAATGGCATCATCGAGATCGCACCTCTCGCCTATATGCGGGGGAGAACATTAAACAGTGCTTTTATCATCCTTGACGAAGCGCAGAACACAACCAAAGAGCAGATGAAAATGCTCCTCACACGAACAGGATTTAGTTCAAAAGTGGTCATCACTGCAGATGTCACACAGATCGACCTGCCCGAACCAAAAAAGTCAGGAGTATTACACGCCATGGATATCCTGTCGGGAATTAAAGAGATCTCATTCATCCAATTCAATCACAAAGACGTGGTCCGTCACTCACTGGTACAGAAGATCATCAAAGCTTATCAAAAGGCAGAAGCCAAACTGCGAACAACACGATGAATTCGAAATTCTTTAAGACGCTAAAGCTCTTTAAAAGCGAAGACGCCTCTGTATCCAGGACACAGAACAACTCCGCTCCCAAAGGAACAAACAAAAAGGTCAGTATTTGGAAAAACATCATCTCCAATCCATTTGTTTTTCTTATTGTGTTCGTTGCGATCCTCTCCTACTTCATCGCCTATCTTCCCTCGAAATCACTGCCGGAGAACCTGACTGAAGGAGAGATCGCCACATTGGATACCGTAGCCCCTATGGACCTGACGATAGAGGATGTCGAAACGACCGAAAAAAGACGGAACGAAACCGTTGAGGCTGTGCTTCCTATATACAGACAAGACCCGAACGTGACACTGAACACTGAGGAGAAGATCAGGGAGTTTTTTGGCTCCGGGAGAGCGCTGGTCGAAGGACCTCCTACAGCAGAGAGAAAAAACACGTTCAGATCCAACTCTCAGGAGATCTTTGGCCTTGAGCTGACATCAACGGATCTGAATAACTTGATCAAAGTGAATTTTGGAGAAACTCTCGAGGAGAGTTTGATCAATCTGATCATAAAAATTTCCGAGCCGGGAATTATCGTCTCTAAAAATCTTTTCATCCATAGAGAGCAGGAAAAGGGCCTGGTTTTTATCAGGAGTTCGGGAGTCGAGCAGTCCATACAAACAACCGATATCCTGGACACTAAAGAGAGTAAAGACCGGTTGACTGCTGAGATCAACCAACTGGAGATCCCCCAACCCGAAAAATCCCTCTTGATAAAGCTATCCCATTTCTTTATTCAGACAAACGTCGCCTATGACAGAATGGTGATGGAGCAGCGTCAGAGAGAAGCGCGAGAGAGCGTCAGCACTGTGTTTTACACCATCAAGAAAGGCAAAGTCATCCTCCGGAAGGGAGACGAGATCAGCGCGGATGCCCTCAAGCAGATAGAGATCATCAACCAGAATCTTCAGGCCAAACCCAGCTGGCTGACAAATTTTTCTGGGATCTTTCTGCTTTTTGCACTTATCTTCCTGACTGTTTGGTACTACATGAAATCGCTCGTAAAAACCAATTTAGCTCTCAAGTATTTCCTGATGATGGGAGTTACGCTGATCCTCAGCATTCTGTTTTACAAGCTATCCATCTTCTTAGCCGAGACGTTCAGTCAGAATGCAAATATATCGTTCTTCTCGCACACAGAGAGTTATTACTATGCGTTTCCCTATCAGTTCGGAACGCTTCTTTTTGCCTTTCTCACAAATATTCCCATCGCACTGGTTTTCACGGTCGTCAACAGCCTCCTCGTAGGATACCTCTTCCAATCGAACTTCTCACTTTTGATCTTCAGCCTGATCGGAGGGTTTGCAGCCATCTATGGGATCAAATATTATGGTAAACAGAATAGAATCTCAACGTTCAAAGCTGGATTTTTTCTTGTCGCTCCCATCAATGTCTTCATCATCATCACCTTTCATCTAATAAGAGAACGGCTCGGTCCGATCGACATGGTCGCCAGTGAACTCTTTATGGGTCTCGTGGGAGGTTTGTTGAGCGCTGCACTCGCCTTTGTTTTTCTGCCGGGATTCGAGAATCTCTTTGATATCGCGACACAGAGCAAACTTCTGGAACTCACAAACTCTGACCTTCCCATTTTCCGGGAGATGGCCATGGAGGCACCGGGTTCCTACCACCATTCGTTGATCGTCTCCACTTTGGCAGAAAACGCAGCCGAAGATATCAAACTGGACCCAATGGTGGCTAAAGCCGGCGCACTCTACCACGACATCGGTAAGATCAAAAGACCTGAATATTTTATCGAGAATAAGGGAAGAACCCCTGATTTGCACAAAGACCTCAAGCCCAGCATGAGCACTCTTGTCATCGTTAATCATGTCAAGGAGGGTGTGGATCGTGCAAAAAAATTGAAGCTTCCCAAGGTGATCAGAGATATCATCGAACAGCATCACGGGAATTCTCTGGTCAAATATTTTTTCGAGAAAGCCAAGACAGAATACGACCCCGAGATGCAAAAGATCGGTGAGGAAAGTTACAGGTACGCAGGGCCTAAACCCAAAACCAAAGAAGCCGCCTTGATCATGCTGTCCGATTCTGTAGAGGCAGCCAGCCGGAGTCTCAAATCTCCGACAAAGACAAACCTAAAGAGAGTCATCTCTGAGATTACCAATAATTATATCCAGGACGGCCAGCTGGATGACTGTGATATTTCTCTGAAGGAACTGAGGGTGATCGCCTCATCCTTTTTGGATACGATGTACACGATCTATCATCAGCGTACTGAATATCCCGGATTCGATTTTGAAATGAAAAAAAAGAAACCTTCAAAAAAGTCTAACGCAGCCAATGATAGAAATACTAAACAACCAGAAAAGACTTAAAATCGACATAAAGCGGTTCAGGGAACTGCTCGAGACATTGATCGGGTTTTACAATGTGGATGACCCGGAGTTGACTCTGGCTTTTGTGAACAACAGCGCCATCCAGGATTTGAACCGAAGGTTTCTGGACGAAGACGCACCGACAGATGTTTTGAGCTTTCCCATCGGGGAAAAGGGGGCCGATGGCAACTATTATTTGGGAGACATTATTATTTCAGTTCCACAAGCCAACAAGCAGCGGCTGCAGAAAAAACATGACCTGGAGCAGGAATTGGAGATCCTGACAGTCCATGGCTTTCTTCATCTCCTCGGATATGAACACTTCGAGGGGATGGAGGAAGAGGAAGACAAAATAAAAAAGCATTTTTTCGAAGAGAGAGATGGAAACTGACTTTGTTGAATGGATAGGTTTGGGCCTGAGTTTTGTGGCGGCCTTTATCTTTTCGCTTTTTCATTTGGCCTTGTGGTCCACTTCAAAAATTTCCATCAGCCGCTACCTCGAAGACAAGGAGAAGCCCTATCGTATGAAGATCTTGGAGATCTATGACGATCTGAGGATCTCGGTGGAGATCATGCGGGCTCTTTTTTTAATTGCATTTCTGATCTATCTCTTTGTCGTATTCCCCTCGTTGTCACTCTGGCCATTGTCGTATTTAGCGATAGCCTTTGGGATCTATCTGGTCTTTTTCGACCTTGTTCCACGGCTAATAAATTCGTTGAACAACAGGGGTGTGTTTTCCTTTTTCCTTTCGACTTATAAAATCCCATATGCCCTATCCAAGCCGCTTTTGTTTCTTTTAAGGGCGAAGGCGTTCCACAAAGAGGTCGAAGAGGAGGAGCGTGAGGCTTCGGATGAGGAACTCCAGACCTTTGTCGAGGGGGCCGAAGAGGAGGGCATCATCGAGAAGGAAGAGGGTATGCTCCTCAAAAGCATTGTGGAATTCGGCGACACGATCGTGAGAGAGATCATGACCCCCCGAGTAAGTTTGGTTTGCGCCAGAAGGGGTGCCTCCATCGAAACCCTCAGGGAGTTGGTCAATAAGGAAAAGCATTCACGGATCCCCGTGTATAAAGAGAGAATCGACAACATCGACGGGATCGTGAACGCCAAGGACCTTTTGGAATATTCAGAGGACATTCACAAGACAGATTCCATCGAGCCTCTCATCCGTGAAGTCTATTTTGTGCCGGAATCCATGAAAGTGTCTGAGCTGCTCAAGGAATTCCAGAAACGGAAACAAAAGCTAGCCGTGGTTGTGGATGAACACGGGGGTGTTTCGGGACTGGTCACAATGGAAGACCTGATGGAAGAGATCGTTGGCGAAATCCAGGATGAGTATGACAAGGACGAACTCCAACTCATTGAACAAGGGCCTTTGGATTATATTGTTTTAGGAGATGCCGAGGTGGAAGACCTGGAAGAGATCTTCGATGTCGAGCTTGAAGGATACGAATACATCACCGTCGGTGGGTTTATCACACATCACCTGGGGCGATTGCCGGAACAGGGAGAAGTCGTAGAGCTCAAGGGTCTGTCGATGGAGATCCTCGAAGTCGGCCCCAAACGCATCCGCAAACTCCGGATAAAGAAAAAGGAACTGTGAAAAATGGGGACTGGCTCGTTAAAATGGGGACTGGCTCGTTTTTCCGCCAGGAAAAAGGTGCCTGTACCCGTTTTTAGATGTTTATAATGCAGGGACAGTTCCCCGAACGTTCCATGGTAATATGGAAGAAAAAATGAAAGTCGGTTACGTTGCACTCATTGGACGCCCAAATGCGGGGAAATCTACGCTCCTCAACAACATTCTCGGCCAGAAGGTGGCCATCATCTCCGATAAGCCACAGACCACGCGAACCAGTATCCTCGGCATCCGGACAACGGACAAAGGACAGATCATCTTTGTTGACAACCCGGGCATCCACAAACCGCTCCACAAACTGAACCAACGCATGATGAACATTGTGTATTCCTCGTTGGAAACCTCTGATCTTCTCTGTTTACTCATCGATGCCACTCTCAAGTTCGGGCATGGAGATCAATTTGTCATCGATACGCTGAAAGATGTCACAACGCCTGTGTTTTTGCTCATCAATAAGGTCGACATCATCAAAAAAGAAAAAATTCTCCTCATCATCGACAAATACAAGGACTTGATGGACTTCAAAGAGATCATCCCGATCTCGGCATTAAAAGGCATAAATGTGGATATTCTCGAGGACAAGATCTACGACCGTCTTCCCGAGACGGATAAGATCTACTCCGACGAGGAGATCTCCGACCAATCCGAACGCTTTTTGCTGTCTGAGATCATCCGGGAAAAGATCCTTAGCCATGTGCGGGAAGAGTTGCCTTTTGTTACTGCTGTCTATATCGACACGATCGAAGACCGCGGCGTGATGGAGAAAGATCCAGAAAAACGAAAGTTGAAGTACCTCAAAGCTACGATCTTTGTGGAAAAAGACAATCACCGCAAGATCATCATCGGGAGGCATGGCAGTTTGATCAAGAGCGTCGGCATCGAGGCCCGCAAAGAAATGGAGGAGATCCTGGATTCAAAGCTCTACCTCGACCTGCAGGTCAAAGTCAAAGAGCGGTGGCGCGAC
>JBATYS010000259.1:0-12347 GCA_049674205.1 Candidatus Aminicenantaceae bacterium | reverse complement strand
TGTCGTACCGGACATGGCAAAAACATTGTTGTCGGCCTCACTCTGGTCGTTCCGCTTTGCCGTTCCTTCGCTCATAATTCTTGCCCTACTTCAACTTCTGCCCGTTTCTAGTATTAAGGAATCCATCTTCATGGACAGTAGTATAATCTAAAAAAAAACCAGATGGAATACTTTTATTCCACATCACAGACAGCAGCGTTGTAGACCTTGTGGGAGGACCTATCCTGAACAAAAAATACGACTTGTAAGCGGATTCTATCGATCTTGAAGTGTTTCTCCTCGAAGGAAAAATCGATCTCTTTCTCATAATCGGCTAAACGTTGTGCCCCTGCCCTTTCTGTATCAAGGATGTTGAATGCAAAACCTTTATTTTTTACTTCTTCTGGTGAGACTGTCTTAAGATCACGGACGACCTTCTTATGGAAGAGAATGCCATTACCCCCAGCGTATTTCACTTCCTCCTGGACAAGGACAAGATTGTAATCTGCGCTTGATATTTCTCTATCGAATGAGAGGCTGACTAAAACATCATCACCGTCACGTTTTGCGCTGACTTGCAACTTCACTTTGGGAATCTCATACATGCAGGAGTTGATCTCTGTTGAGTATTCATCGAATTTTGCCTCGGCTTTTGTGCGGGATCCTCCCCCACTAAGTTTTTTCTCTCCATCAATGTATGTCGTGGGAGTGCTGTTCACGCTATAGTAAATCGCTCTCGCTCTTGTCGCCCCATTCATGATCGGATCAGGCCTGGGGATGGGAAGGTGATACTCAAGGATCACCAATTGTTCCGGACTATACGCTTCGATCAACCCATCGAAACCCAAATCCGAGGCCACACACGGGGGGCACTCCGAACCTGTAAAAAGCTCGGCGAGGACGGTCTTCCCACTCCAATCTTGTGTGGGTTTGAATTCTGTCGGGTGAAAAGGGAGTTCACGCTGTTTGGCCTCCAAACGGTCCTCAAATCCTTCCAAGCTTCCGTGTAATTTTTGATACAACTTTTTGGCCCGGTCAACCGAGTCTCCAAAATTCTCAGTCGCAGCACTAAAAAAACTGTCGAAGGCCTCTTGATTTTCACCTGATAGCTCAAACGTGACTCCTTGGGCGTACCAAAAAACCTTATCTTTTTCCCCACCGCTCTTAACGTACAAAGCTAATGTTTCTTTTGCTTTTTGTGGGCTCCCTTCATTGAGATATGCCTGTGAGATCATGAGATAGCGCATGGATTGCCCTCTATTGATCAATGGCTTCTGACGTTCGGGGACTCTTTGCAGAAATTCAGGATTCTTGGCAAGCTTCTCTGCCTCTTCCGCATAGAAAAGAATAACTTGAGTGACCTTTTTTTTATCGAACTTTGAAATTTTTTCATGCTGTAAAATGCCAAGTCCCGCATTATAGAACAGAAGAAGTCTGTTTATACCTCTTATCTTTTGAAACTGCATACTCTGCAGCTCTAAAATCTCTTCTAAAGACGTACTGAGTTCGATCTTTGCATTTATAATGGCATTTTCGATGTTTCCTGAGTATTTGCTCTCCGGATACTCGGATTTTATCCGCTCTAGTTCGGTGAGCCGTGCATTCGGATCTTCTATCCTCCGGGCTTTCATTAGAAGCCTGTACTCTGGAGAGGCCGCCGGCCTTTCTTGAGATCCCAGAATAAGGGAGAAAACGAAGATCAATCCCACAAACAACACGAGTGTTATCGTCTGGCTCTGCATACGTCTACTCATTTCATACCTCCAACTCAAATCCCAATTCTAGACGAATTCGATCAAAATAGCCACATTTGAAGGGTGTATCCCCAGTTGAGCGCATATAGTATGGCGAGGACGACGATCCCTCTGTTCAGAATCTTGCCAGAGCCGAAGATTCGAGTTGCCAAAACGGGGAAAACGATCGCGCTCAGCCGGTATAGGAATTGTAGACATACATAGGCTAATGTGAGCAATCCCAACCTATGATACATAAGGCTCGCTCTAAAATCGGCATGCATGCCTGCAACGATCGACCGCGTCAATCCGCATCCAGGACATGGCAATCCAGCCAGATTTTTAAAGGAACATGTATCTGGGATCGGGATATGACCGATATGCAGATAGGGCGAGCCCGAGTGAGGAGGAGATAACACTACCCCACCCAGCAAAATACCTGCACAGAAGAAAAGAACAACCCAATGGGACGTGAGTTCTCCCTCTCTGTGAGTGCTATTTCTGGGCTGCTGGCTAGATTTAAGAGGATCCTGCTGCATGGAGAGGATTAGTGGAATGCAGCTTTTACCTCTGGTTTTGTCAGCACGACAAGGCACCAGATGCCGATGGGCAATCCTATGATACAACACGGGCTGATGCAGGGGATCATGGCCAGAATGCTCGCTGCCATCGCCAATCCCCATTGATTGAGCTCCTTCATCTTTAGAGCAGCATAGATAATAAATCCTGCCACAAGGATGCCGACAAAGGAACTCCCCATTCCAGCGGCACCCTCCCAGATTTCTCGATACACATCAGGGATATCTTCCCGCCAGAAAGTACTCAGTCCGGCTCCGATGATGAGAGAAAAAAATGTTGCCACAGAAAAAATCGCGCCAATGATTCCTGTGATCAGGAGTGCTGTGGATGGGCCAGAGATTTGCCTGGTCGCATCAGGTACAGCAGGAGTGATTTTTTGGTCATTACTCATATTGCCTCCTTGACCTACTAAAACTACGGTCGCTCTAATCTATAATGCCATACTTACAATTCAGTATGTATCATACATTATGTATTCTAGTTTATTGTGTTACCGATCATCCCAATTCCCAGTTGTTCCCTTCTTCCGGGAGAAAGAATATCAATTTGAAAATAAAGAGTCAAACATTGTCATCCCTGTCTTGCTCGATACGCGATTTGTAGTAGAAACGCGCAAGCCGTTCCGGGGAAACACCCAGTGCATAGCCCATCTTCGTGAGTTTATTCCTGAACGTCGCTTTGATTCCCCCCTGAAATCTAAAACGCCTGGAGTCTGTCACGACAGGCTCATGGATAAAGGCAAGTTTTCCTCTCTTTCTCAAACGGTTAACGAAATCCACATCCTCCATCAATGGAATATCGGTATACTCACCCATCAGTCTAAAAAGCGATGCTCTCACAAATATGGCCTGGTCCCCGTAGGGTTTTCGAAGGACTGTTGTTCTCCAAGATATGGTTTTTGACTTTAAGTTCAGGTGCCCTGTCGTCGGAGAAAATCTCACTGCAAAAGAGCCTCCAGGGACACTTGGGTTCGAGAGGGTATGCCGGATGAGTTCAGCATAGTCCTCAGGCAACACGGTATCCGCATGCAAGAAGAGCAGGATGTCTCCAGATGCCTTGCGGGCACCTGCATTCATCTGGCTTCCTCGACAGGCCTCCGATAGGACAACCTTTGCGCCCCATTCCTCAGCAATGGGGACCGTACGATCCTGGCTGCCACCATCGGCCACAATGACCTCGCAGTACGGCATCCTCCCCACACTCTGGAGCGCTTTAGGGAGATTCACCTCCTCATTCAAGGTAGGGATCACAACAGAGATAAATTGGTTAGAAACCATGTCCCACACTGGGAGGTCGTCAGGTTCATCCACATCGTTAAGCCTGGCCAGCACACGAACGCTCAAGTTCCGCTGTTTTGCTTTCTCCATGGTTTTCTTGAAAACCTTATCTGTTCCCCATTCCATAGAAACAAACAATTCAGGAACGATCTGACTCAATCCGATCAGGTAATACCCACCATCCTCGGAGGGACCGATAACCATATCATGACTTTTCAGAGCAAAAAAAGCTTCTTTCACATGAAAGGCCGTCATCTGCGGACAGTCCGTCCCAACAAGAACGATATGCCGATATTTTTTCTGGAAATTTTCTTGGAATGCTCGTTCCATCCGTTGGCCAAGGTCCCCTTCTCCCTGCTCGACATACTTCCGATTCCCGCCGAGCCACTGCTGCATCTGGGACAAAGTTCCGCCTTCAAAGCGGACCTCTAAAATATCGGGATATTGACTGGATAAGCTCTTGGACCAGCGCAAAGAATGTAACGTCATGGCATCATGGAGAGAGGCCGCCCCATCGCTACCAAGGGCAGGAATGAGACGAGTTTTCACTCGCCCGGGAAAAGGATACCTGGTAAAAATTATAAACCTGCGAAAACCCATTTGGTTATTTGCGCTTCCAGGAAAACCAGCGTTTCAAAATCTTACTCAAAAACGGAGACATTTTTTTTTCATAATACTGGGATGCGGTACGTTTCACAACGTCTGATTGTGTAGGATAAGGATGAATCATCCCCCTACACATAGGCTTTACGCCCTTGCCTGTCACCATCGCAAGAGTTATCTCGCTCAGTAAATCTCCCGCATTTTTTGCAACGATCGTCGCTCCGAGAATCTTGGATTTCCCCTTTTTGACATGGATCTTGATAAAACCTTCTTCATCCCCATCTAGTACAGCTCTGTCCACATCTTTAAAACTATTGGTAAATGTCTCCACAGGGATGCCCTTGTCCAGGGCTTCTTTTTCATACATTCCCACATGGGCGATCTCGGGGTCGGTGTACGTACACCAGGGAATCACCAACGAAGTGTGCTTGGCACTCTTCAGAAAGAGGGCATTTTGGATGACGGTCCGAGCTGTAGCCTCGGCTGTGTGTGTGAATTTATAGGGATAGCAGACATCTCCGGCAGCATAGATATCTTTGTTTGTTGTCTGCAGAAACTCATTGACTTTGACTCCATCTCTTGGATCGTACACTACACCCGCAGCTTCAAGGTTTAAATCCTCAACATTGGGAACCCGTCCTGCACCCACAAGGATCTCATCCACCTCGATGGTTTCTTCCCCGTCAGGACCTGTCAGATGCAGGATCTTTTTCCCTGCAGTTTTCGTGACATTCGTCACTTGGGTCTCCAGTCTGCAGTTCACCCCTTCTCTCTCAAGAACTTCACTCAAAAGGCCTGCGGCATCTCTGTCTTCGCGCGGCAAAAATTGTCGATTTCTTTGTATGATCGTCACAGCGGACCCAAGACGGCAGAAAGCCTGGGCGAGCTCTACACCCACAGGGCCACCGCCAATAACTGCCAGCTTATTTGGCCTTTCAGTCAAAGAAAACACTGTCTCATTGGTCAAATAGCCCGCTTCAGAAAGGCCTTCGATTTCCGGGTGGGCGGGCCTCGCACCCGTGGCGATCACGGCCTTACGAAATCTTAAAATTTTCCCGTCGACCTCCAAGCTGTGTCGGTCCACAAACCGTCCCTCACCAAGAAACACATGACACCCTAGAGAAACATAGCGCTGCACAGAATCGTTCTGACTGATCTGTGCTCTTAGGCGCCGCATCCTCTCCATGACTTTGGCAAAATCAACATCAGGTTTTCCCGCAACATTTATACCATATGCGGCAGCCTTAAGGACCTCTCCCATTACCCGCGATGACCGGATAACGGCCTTGGAGGGAACGCACCCAAAATTCAAACAGTCTCCCCCCATTAAAGATTTCTCAACAATAGCCACTTGCGCCCCAAGGGTTGAGGCGCCAATGGCGCTAACAAGGCCCGCTGTGCCAGCACCCACGACGACCAAGTTATATTTCGGAGCCGGCTCAGGATTTTTCCAATCGGGAGGATGGACTCTCTCTACAAGAGTGCGATTGTGTTCATCATCAGGTAAGATTCTTACGTGTTCACTCATTCTCGATGTGTTCCTCCTCTTTGAGTTTTTTCTTAGCCTTGGAGACAAGGAATGTGATAAGGGTGATGGTCAGCACTAGAATCCCGAGCAGCGCCCAGGGAACCCGGCCCTCTGAAATGCCGCTTGTGACAGCATCTGCTCCCACCACAAAAAGCACAGTCCCGGGAAGCATACAGAGCCACGACCAGAACACATATGTTTTAAAGGGAACTTGTGTGAGCCCGAAGCCATAATTTAGAAGATTAAAAGGGAAGAGTGGCACCAGTCTCGTTATGGCGACTAAAATCGCCCCATGTTTCTTTGTCAATTCGTCAAGGTGAACAAACCTTTCGCTGGATGAGAACCGTTGGGCCACTGCTTCACGCGCTATGTGCCGGGAGATCAAAAAAGCCAAACTGGCTCCCAGTGTAGAGGCGACACTCACCACAGCCACACCGAGGACAGAACCGAACAATATCCCAGCAATGACTGTGATCACAGAGCCGGGAATAGCAAGAACCACGGCAGAAGCATAGATCACAACATAGACAAGCGGGCCGAAAATCCCGAGAGAATGGATCCATTCTCGGAGCTCACCCAAACGGCCCCCCAGATTGAACACTCTTGCCAGGATCATCAGCAAAACAAGGGCCAGAACCAGAGCTATAGGGCGCCAGAGACTGGGTTTATGTTGCGGGACAGAAGATGGTTTTTCCATGTATGTTTTGGTTTGTTTCATTGAGCGTTTCTTTCATTGAGAGACCAGTCATACTTCACATAACGGACGGAGTATTTACCCTTTTCTAAATAGCGCTTGTCCTCCTCTGGAATATGGAGCGATACAAAATAGAGAACAGCCCGTTCCTTTTGATCGGTGTTGGAAAATCCCGATTCAGGTTTATAGACATCGACAAAATCCTCACCGAACCATTTGAAGATCGACGAAAGATAGATCGTCTGTTTATCCAAATCAATGGAATAATTATTTCTGTAGGAAAGAAACGTTCGTATTTGTGTTTCCAACTGGAGGTCGAGTTTGCTTTCTTCATAAGGCTCCTGTCTGAGATTCGGGCAGCTCTTCGAAGCACACACCAAAGCCATATGAATTCGAGGCTCAGAAAACTTTTGTCTCAATATCTGGTGTTCGATCTTATCAAGAGTGTATTTTTCACCCATAACAGAAAATGTGATCTTATCCCACACTCCGCCGATCTGTCGGATGCTGCTCTTGGGGTATGAGAGGGAACGGAAAAAAGAGGACTTTATGGGATAATTGTCGATGATCACTTTTAAGGTCAGAGCATTGTACGCATTTACCCAAAAAGCGATCTGTGCTTCATCTGACCATTTCTCAAAATCGACTGGATGGACATCAGCAAGGATCCGGATAAAGGCATCAAGATCATGTCTTTCAATCTTCAGTCGATTATAATCAACACGGCCGGAACCATCCACAAAGCCATCAAGCACCTTTGCATACAGACTATAGGAGAAGTTTTCTCCAGTTGAGTCCACTCCCATGGTAGGAATAAATATTACGCAGGCAATGCTTAGAAGTGAATAAATTTTCTTCATGGTCTACTCAGGATTAAACTCAGGATAAACTTGAATCTAAGGCGCCGCTGCATGACGATCCAGAGCCAGCTGTACAGCCATAGCAGTGGTTGCCGGTACGGACCTTTCTTTTCTGGTGGACCTCGGTGTTAAAATCTTTGATGTCTTCTGGGATTTCTCCCACAACGGGAAAACCTAAAGCGATGTTGAAATCACAATCATACAAAACACCATCCCAAGCCACACAGATCTGTTGACGGCACATGAGTTCTGTCACAGTCTGACAATTAAATCCTTCGCGGAGAAGCTGCATGTATTCGCTGTCTTTGTTTTCTTTTTTTAGGCGTTCCCAGAACCGTCCTATGGGCATGTTGGCGATGGTATAGAGTCTGTTGAAACGGATGCCAAAACGATCTTCAAGCTCTCTCTTATAATCACTCTCAAGCTGGCACTGGTCAGGGGGGAGAAAGGGACCAACAGGATTATAAATCAGATGAAGTGGAAGGTCTGGCTCTGTTCCGTATCCCAAGGCGTTTAGTTTCTTTAACATGCGGATACTTTTTTTATAGACACCTTTTCCTCTTTGAATAGAGACATTTTCTTCCAGGTAACAGGGCAATGAAGCCACAAGCTGAACCTTGTGCTCTTCGAAAAATTGCGGCATATCCTCAAAACCGGGCTCGGTCAAGATCGTCAAGTTGGTTCTCACTTGAACTGTGTGCTCATCATTCCGAAGGGCTTCCACAAACCTTTTGAGATGGGGGTGAAACTCCGGTGCTCCCCCGGTAATGTCCACAATATGGGGTTGAATGTTTTTAGCGACCATTATCACATGTCTCATTGTCTCCCAGGTCATCATTTCTGTTCGATCTGGGCTGCAGGCCAAGTGACAGTGCTGGCAACTCAGGTTACATTTAAAGCCAACATTGATCTGAAATATATCGAGTTTTGAAGCATATAGTTCTAATCCGCATTTTTTTTGGACTTGAGTTTCAAAAGTATTCATCGAGAGTTCCTTGTCGGCACCCGGGCTAATCGAATCTATAGATAAAGCCGGTATAACGAGGTTCTTTAAAATCCTTGATCAGTTTCTCGAGGATAGAGAGGAAAACCCCCTTGCTTTTGATGAGATTCGCGCGCAATACCTCAATGGGAGTGGGAACGTCTGACACTCCATTCGCATAATCGACACCAAAGCCGAGAAGAGCGATGGGAAGCTCGAGCTCACCTGCAAGAACAACCTCTGGACCAGCGGTTTGGCTTATAAAAGAGGCATGGGATTGGAGAGCTAGAATCTCAGGTCTAGAATTGAATCTGGGACCGTTCACATGTGCATACACAGCATCTCTGATAGGAGCCTGAGATACACCGATGAGTTGTTGTCTGAGTTCATCAGAGAAAGGTCTATCGAATATGAAATGACCTCTGTCAGGTGCACCTTTTTCATTGAAGATCGAGCATATCTCACCATTGGGAAGCCGGTTTTCTGGGAAATAGAGGTCTGAAAAAACAACGGGCTTAGCCAGCGGCAATGAAACATCGAGCACCCCACAAATAGTCGTTGAGACTATGGCCTTCACATCCAATTTCTTCAGCGCCAACAGATTCGCTCTGAAATTGATCATGTTGGGTAAATGAGTGTGTCCGAGACCATGCCTGGCAATAAAAGCAATTTGTCTGTGACTCTTTTGCCCCACCCAAACAGCTACTCTCCCGAATGAGGTTTCAATCGTTTTTTCCTCTGGCTCTTCCAGCCCTGGAAAATCGTAAAATCCCGATCCTGAGATGATAGCGAGATCGATCAATCACACACTCCCTTCTTTAAGGGAGTAATCCAGCGCCGCTAGGGCATGAAGCTCCAGCGTATTCAGAAGCTTGATCTTTGTATCTTCCTGATTGATGGCCAACGAAAGTTCGGTGCAGCCAAGGATGACACCGTCCTCATCGTAACTGTTGATGATATCGAGGAGTTTGTTGCGCGTTGCATTTTTATAGATACCCAGGACAAGCTCTTTAAAGATGATCTTGTTGATCTCTTCCTGTTCCTCTTCCAAAGGTGTGATCACCTCCATTCCATGCTTCGCAAACACGTCACGGTAAAATGGCGATTGCATCGTGTGCTTAATGCCAATAAGCAATAATTTTTTCATCTTGAGTCTTTTCGCTTCCAGCGCAGTGATCTCTACAATACTGAGCAGAGGGACAGATGCTTTTTTTTGAAGAATATCAAAAACAGCATGAGGAGAGTTGGCAGCGATGAGAATGAATTCTGCTTCAGCCTTTTCTAGAGATTTGATTCCTGTCGTGAGATACCTGATATATCCGTCAATATCGCCACGTTCTTCAAATCCCACCAGTTTTGCCAGATCCAAGCTTAAGATGACAACTTCTGGATAGTGATAGTTCCTATTTCTAGCGAAGTATTTTTTTAGAATGAATTCATAATACTTGATCGTAGATGCATGACTGATGCCACCGATGATGCCTATCCTTTTCGCCAATGTGCCTCTCCCGTTTGAATATAGATTAAATTCCCACTTATTATTACACTTTTTGGACCCAAAGATGCAAGGATAAGATGAAGGCTTTTCCAAAACCGTAATGGAAGACATATCGAATGATTAGATTATATAGTTACGAAAACACGCTCAGTTTCCCCAGCGAGGAAACTTCGCTCGGATCTGGACTTTCCTCACATCTCCCCAAGGGAGATGTACCATGCCCGTCAAGTCCTTCTCACGGTTTTCTCAACCATACAATCTAATCACTTATTCTCGTTACCAGAATACAGTCCATCACGATTTCAGAGGTGTCACCAGATACGAGTGTGGGGATATTGTTAAACCAACTATATTTTTTTTAAAACTCGAGCGGGAAGGGTGATAATAGCTTTAAAAAAATCAAGAACCGCAGTGACAGTGATGCCGACAAGCCGGAAAGGGATGAGCAAAAGCCAGACGATCGGATAAAGGATCAAGGCAAACAGAGCTAAAGGCCAGCAGAGAACCAGCAGTATTAGCCAGAGTAAAATTTTCATCGCAATCCTCTCATTTCTATTCAAACAAACAGACGATACGATTGTCATTGTAACATTGTTCATTAGTTTATACGAACACAACCATTAAAGAGTTCTTCTGATGGGACACTGCCTCGACCGCCTCCACATCACTCTCAGGAAAAAAATGCGGCTCCAGCTTTAAGTGCTCTCCTCTCATTAATTAGACTTAACGCAAAGATTGGAGTAATATACACGCCTAAATTCAACCTTATTACCCATTTAAAGGAGGTGCGCATGACTATAAAAGCAAAAAAGATCCTATCCCTTGCACCAATTTTGGCGATTTTCCTGAGCGTGACTTTGTTCTCTCAGGGAAAAAAGCCGATGACTTTTCTCGACACCATCAACCTCAAACGAGTGTCAGATCCCAGTCTCTCTCCCGATGGGACACAGATCCTTTACACGGTCACCAACGCAGATTGGGAAGAGAACAGAACCATTTCTCACATATGGCGGCTCAACATAGACGGGGAAGGACTTGTCCAGATGACCAACGGCAAAGATGGGGAAAGTGGTGGCACCTGGTCTCCTGATGGGACAATCATCTCCTTTATCACCGAACGTAATGAAGAAATTAATGAAGAGAACCAGATTTTCTTTCTGAACAATAGCGGAGGCGAAGCCATAGAGTTTTCCTCCCATAAGGGTGGCGTGCTCGAGCACACATGGTCCCCCTGCGGAAAAAAGATCTATTTTACAGCTAGAGATGCCTTGAGTGAAGAGGAAGAACAGAAGAAAGAAGACAAGGACGATGCATTCCTTTTCGAAAAAGATGAAAAGAATACCCACCTTTGGCAGATCGATGTCCAAACCAAAAAAGAGAAAAAATTGACGGATAGCGATTTTACTGTGAGAGAATTCCAGGTCTCGAGAGACGGAACGAAGATCCTGTTCACAGCAGCTCCCAGTCCTAATTACGACGATGCACTCAATTCCGAAATATGGCTCTTGAATCTCGAAGATGGGAGCAAAATCAGGATGACTGACAACAATATCTGGGAGAGCAGATTCTCACTGTCTCCGGATAACACTCAGATCTTGTTTGTCGCTGACACCAACGAGAAATTCGAACACTATTATCAAGATGCGCTCTTTTTAGTCCCTGCTACTGGCGGAATACCCAAGCTTTTGCTGCCAGGTTTCAAGTACGAAATCTACGAGGCTTTCTGGTCAGCTGATGGAGAGACGATCTATTTTGGTGCCAACATGGGTGTTCATGTCGAGATCTTTGCCCTGGAACTAACCAGCAAAAAAGTCAAACAGCTTACAAATGGGAAACACGTCATCTCCGGGTTTGACTATATCCCCAAGATCAACTCCGTCACCTATTCGGTCAATACACCCTATAATCCCACAACTTTCTGGATTACCGACATGGATGATTTCAATCCTCGTATGATATACGATCCCTACACCGAGCTCGAAAACTATAAGATAGCCAATGTTGAGGCCATCCAGTGGAAGAGCACAGATGGACAGGTTGTTGAAGGAGTTCTTTTCTATCCTGTGGACTATGAAAAGGGCAAGCGCTATCCTTTACTGGCTCACACACATGGAGGGCCGCAAAGTTCGGACAAACTCGTGTTCGATAGCTACGCACACGCAAGGGCCGGACGAGGATATGCGATCCTCAAACCCAACTACAGGGGAAGTACAGGTTACGGCAATGATGTCCTTCGAGATATGGTAGGTCACTATTTTTTGCACGCCGATGACGATGTGATAACCGGCGTCGAACACTGCATCAAGATCGGATTAGCGGATCCCGACCGGTTGGGGACTCTGGGCTGGAGTGCAGGTGGACACATGACAAACTGGCTTATCACTCAGACGGATATTTTCAAGGCCGCCTCATCAGGAGCAGGAGCGTCCAACTGGATATCCATGTATGCCCAGAGTGATGTGCGGATTTACCGGACACCATGGTTCCTGGGCGATCCTTGGCATGCTGATTCTCCCCTAAAAACCTATCGGGAGCACTCCCCTATTTTTTATGTCCATCAAGCCAAAACTCCAACGTTGATCTTATACGGAGAAAACGACCGGCGGGTTCCCCT
>JBATYS010000258.1:0-4423 GCA_049674205.1 Candidatus Aminicenantaceae bacterium | reverse complement strand
CAAGCTTTTCCTTTTTTCGGAATCTTGTTCCTCTATTGGGGCTTCTGCTCATTGACTTATTACTGGGGAGGGTACTGCCCTCCAGGAAGAACTCTCCTGCCAGTTCTTTGGATCATGGCTCTCTTTATGGCAGGAGCCTTGGCCTGGGGGGAAAAGAGGTGCTCCGTCTCAGTCAAGAGAGTTCTTCTTTTCCTGAGCCTCGGCATCACGTTTATCTGCGCTAAAGCTCCAAGGCTTCTCTATCAAGAAGATCTCTCTGTCACCGGCTATCCCGGTGGGCCCTACAGCAATCTGTTGACATCGCTCAGCAACAGTGTCGTTAACATTCGGATCTTAGTGCCCTCCTTGATCTATAAAGATCATATCATATGGGCCCCCTTGATATTCTGGCTGCTGGCTCTTGTTCTCATCTGTATCGTCTTCCTAAAAAAAGAGACGAAGACCACTCTCACCTTTAGAGAACTTAGAAAACCTGTCCTGGCGGTCTTTCTTTTTTCTGCGCTTTTGATCGCTTACACATTCTTCGATATCCATCTCGAAAGCGGACATGTTTATGCAGAGAAACCGTACACGCTTTATTTCCAGAACGCCAATAATTTTGGGCAAGAACTGGAAGGTTTCTGGACTAGAGGACAGATGGCATCAGAGATCTTGGTGAAGACCGACACTCGTGCTTCCAAGATCCGTGTGAAGCTTTCAAGCCCAGCCCCGGGGAAGGCAGAGATACGCGTTGGGAGAGCGAAACAATCCGCCTCTCGGGGTCATATTGAGGGCCAGGAAAAAACGCTTACTTTCCAATCCCCCGTGGGATTCCCCTGGAAAGGCGGGTATCTCTACTGCATTCGAGTTAAGGAGGATCACGGCTTCCATCCTTACAGGCTCGACCCCAAGGTCCAGGATAACCGGTTCCTGGGCGTTTATGTCGAAATCGACGTTGAACCGGCTAAGCCGTCTCTCATCCGGGTTTTTGGACCACGCTGGCGATAAGGTAGCCATGCCGCCGCAACAAAGGGAACGTCCTGTAGAGGGATGCGAAGGGACGGATGAGCGGAGCCATGATAAAAGATGCCTTTGGCCAATTCACGTGAACGAAGAGGTCCAGCATCCTGAGGGAGCCGGGCATGAACAGAATTCCGATCCTTTCAAGGATCTCGAATCCCACATCCCGCAACATACGCTCTAGCTGTCGCATGCTGAACGATTTCTCATAGCCATAGCCATACAGCTTCAACCGGTAGAGGAAAGCCACCATCATAGGCCTGAGGAAAGGGTCCCACTTGTTCGGCACTCCGATGATCGCCCTGCCTCCTTTTTTCAAAACCCGATAGATCTCCCCCAAAGCTTGCCTGTATTCCTTAAAATGCTCGATCGTACCCATGCTGTAGATATAGTCAAAGGACTCATCGCCATAAGCTATTTGACGCAAGTCTGAGACGATGATGCCGCACTTGAGAGAAGATTGCCGAAACAGATCCCGGGCATCCTTCACGACGGGGTAGGAAATATCAAGCCCGTAGACCTCGGCGCCCTGTTCAGCGGCCCATTTCAGGATCTGCGTGTTTTTCGCCTCATCCCAGAGGTCTGTTTTGAAAACCTTTTTTCCCTTGAGGTCGGGGAAAAAAGACTCAAACAATGTCCGCTCACACTCAAAATAGTACTTGGTGGAAGGGGCCCCATAAAACGCAGGGATGGATTCCCCGGTCTCATCCCAAAAGGACCGGAAGCTCGATTTTTGAGATTTATCCTTCTGTCGAGAAAAAGATGGTTCCGTCCCCATTGTCGTCTATGTCTCCCTTCCAAAGGATTTTTTTTGTGCCGTGGCCTCGACGGCGAGATCTATATCTTTAACAGCTGTGACTTCGATCCTTCCGGAGGAGTAGACCTTTGTCAGTTTCCGTGCTTGGATGATCGGGGCTTTTGCCATCTCTAATAGCCTATCTCCCGGCCTAAAAAAATTATCAGAATTATAGCATATTCCACCGACATTCTCATGGATTGATCTAGGAAAATAGAGAAAAGAATGTCAGAGAGGAGAGAGGATCTATCAAAACACACACACAACAACCGATAGACACAACATCTGATAATCACTCTTGATTTTCCTTGCAAATATGAATATACTCTTCAAATATGAGAGGATTAATACCAAGAAATCTCACTACGGAAATCAACAAACGGCTGCACCACAATCCGGTCGTTGCGATTTTGGGGCCTCGCCAGTGCGGTAAAACCACCTTGGCCGGACAAATTGTCAAACCGTTAAAAGAGTCCGTCTATCTGGATCTGGAGAATCCTGCCGATTTGGCAAAACTGGATGATTCACTGGCATTTTTCAGCTTACATGAAGATGACCTAGTATGTCTGGACGAGATACAACGAGCCCCGGAACTGTTTGCAACACTTCGAAGCATTGTGGATGAACGCGGCAGAAACGGCCAGTTTCTGATTCTTGGCTCCGCCGGACGCGACTTGATCCGTCAGAGCTCGGAATCCCTTGCCGGACGAATTGCCTATCTTGACCTGACTCCTTTTCTACTCAATGAGATTGAACCTGCATCACTTGGTGAGTTTCAGCGCCTCTGGTTGAGGGGCGGCTTCCCCAGAAGTTATCTCGCGGCCGATGACGATGTCAGTTTTCATTGGCGGAAGGACTTCATCCGCACATTCCTTGAACGGGATATCGGAATGCTCGGATTTCGTATGCCGCCGGCAAGGCTCGGCAGACTTTGGAAAATGTGTGCGCATATTCACGGATCACTTCTGAATGCATCAAGACTCGCTGATTCCCTGGGCGTAAGTTCTCATACCATACGATCATATGTGGATCTTCTGGAACATACGTTCATGATTCGCGTCCTCATGCCCGATGCGCCAAATTTAAAAAAGAGACTGGTAAAATCGCCGAAGATCTATATCCGCGACAGCGGCATTCTCCATGCGCTGCTCGACATTCGCACCCATGACGATCTGCTCTCTCACCCGGTTGTTGGTGCCTCTTTCGAAGGATTTGCGATGGAGAATATTCTGGCGTCTGCAAGAAGCTACGAACCTTCTTTCTACAGAACCGGCGCAGGAGCTGAGATTGATCTCGTATTGAGAAGAGGCCGACGAGTGCTGGCCTTCGAACTAAAGGCGTCAACGATTCCAAGCGTTACCAAAGGGTTCTGGAACGCGTTGGAAGACATATCTCCTGACGATGCATACGTGGTGGCGCCGGTAAAAGAGTCCTATCCGATAAAGCATGGCGTAATGGTTACACCGCTTCATGATATCATCGCCAGGTTGAACAACGATCTTTAATCTACAATCTAAATCGGCATTCTATCGCCTACGGACCCGATCTCCGTAATCCAGCCAGTTTGACATCCAGCCAGTTTGAAATTGACAATAAATCCTTGCTCTGATATAAGCTTTTCCTTAGACCCTCTGAAAAATCCCCCCGTGGAAAAGAGAGAGGGCGAGGTTGTATCCGCGCTGAGAGAAAAAGAATGGCAGAGGATTACTCGGTTCAAACCATCAGGGCCCTAGAGGCTCTCTTTTTTCAACAGAAGATCCTTCGTCCCATACGCCTGCATCGGTACGAGCCGGGCACAGAGCTCTTTTACGACATCAAGGGAGTCGCACCCTCAAGACAAGGCCGAGTGAAGCTCATTGTGGAGAAATTCGTCGGCGGAGGATATGCAGGACAAGTCTATAGAGTGAAGGTTCTTGATATAGAGTCTTCGGAAGGAGGAGTCGAGGGGATCCAACCAGGGGAGACCTATGCGATGAAGATCCTCATTCCCCTCTCGGGATTTGCACGGATGTTCCGCAATATGATCTATGCATTGGCGTTTCAAGGCCCCTTCTCTCTTCAGGTGAATCCCTCTGCAGCCAGGGCTGGAGCGATATGGCAGAAATTTCTCCGCCGAGGGACAAAAATCCAATTCGGCTCTGAGCGGGCTGTCGTGGATATCCATGCGACTTTTATCGATTCGTCACTGGGAAGCTGCGGCGAGCTCAGCGAATGGATCGACGGCCGGATGTGGCGATTCGAAGTGGATGACGACCTGGATGCCCGGTTCCACTGGAAGGTGGGAGACCCAGGGGACAACATCGGCTCACCCGAATACCGGGCAAAAAAAACCTTTATGGTCCGATTCGTCGAACTCATGCATGAGATGGGGGCCGTGGAACTTGCCCGGCAGTACGAATGGGCCACTTGCAAAAGCCAGCCCAACGCCCTCAAACGCCTGGAGAGCGACTTCTCTCCCTATGAAGGACATGTAGCTGTAGATTTCCGGGCAGGCTTGGCATTACTTCCTTTTCTCCCCATGTGTCCGGCAGATTTCAAGCTGATCCTCAAGGGGATAGCCCGCGGCAATTGGGTGCAGTTCGACCGGGGGAGCCTGACCAAACTCGAGAGTTTCGTAAATCGTAATCC
>JBATYS010000257.1:0-2661 GCA_049674205.1 Candidatus Aminicenantaceae bacterium | reverse complement strand
TGCTACATCTCAAAATCCCTGATTTCATGAATACTCAATAGCGATATTGAGTGATCAGATTGTGTGATGGAAAAAACCGTGAGAAGGGCTCCATGCGGGCATGGTACATCTCCCTAGAGGAGATGTGAGGGAAGCCCCCATGTCCGAGCGAAGATTCCACGCTGGGGAAATTGAGGCGGAATTTCGTTTTAGATATCAAACAATCTGATCAATATTTAGATTTTAAATGTCAGGTGTCTCCGCACAACTTCATCACCTGTTAAATTCTTCAGTAGAATAGTCATGGCATAGCTACCTTCCGGAAGACTGAGAGGGATCTCTGCAGTATAGGATTCCCCCATCATATTTTCCAATTCCACTTCGGTTAACGAGAGAACAAAATCCTTCTGAGTATCCCAAACTCTTTCCTCTGTAGTTGCATCCTCGATCTCAACCGTAACCGTGAGAGTTGTCCCCAGTTTATCTCCTTCATCACTCATCCAGATGTTATTGAAGGGGATTTTCATCTGGATTTTTTGTAGGCCGTCTGATTCCTGCAGGATTTTTAACTCAAAGGCAAAGACAACTTTCTTATTGTCTACCTTTGTCACTCTCCATGACTGCTGGGGGTCCTTGAGAATATTCACCAGAGTAAACTCCCCCGCTTGAGTGATCTGATATTCACCGTTCAAATCGTGATCCTCGAAGACGATGACATAATTGGGCCAATAGTACCAATTCTCATAGTGAAAATCCTTAAACCCGGGATTGACCAAACGATTATCCGGAGGCCCCAGGATAGTGTAGATCCGTCCTCTATCCTGCAGCCATCCGGGAGTTGTGCCTTCCTTAAAAAGGGCATTTGATATCTCGATCCTTCGAAAATATTCCTCTTTAAACTCATTGATCTCTGTTGAGGGGTCCGGATCACGCTTTTTCCAGAATTCATTCACAAACTCCTGTCTCTTCTCAGGAGGAATTGAGAGAAAAATGTCTTTTTCCTGTTTTTTGATCGTGTAACGGATTTTTGAGAGGAATTCTTTGCTGCTAGGGTCCAGGACATACCGTTTTTGAGGGATCGTCGCACAGGAGGTCAACATCCCCAGTACAGATAAAAGAATAAATATCGCGCTTTTACTGAGGTCTCGTTGTCTGTTCATCTTTGACTCCTTGGAGCTATCATACGGCAATAATCGTGCCAATCCAACCCGCCAAATCAAACAGGATTATCTTGGTAATCCTGTATCCTTTAGAGGACAATTGAACTAAATGTCTGAGAATCAGAGGAGATGGATTGAGCGACATAAGGGAAGATTTAGCCTTCACGAATCGTTGTCGAGGGGACCCACCGAAGGTGGGCGTTGAGGACTGTATGAGCACGGGGGGAATAAAGTTGTGTGGAACTTTCTTTATGGTCGAGGCCTCAGAAGCAGAATGAAGGTAAATGTGCGCAGATCCGCAGACGCCGACAAGAAAAAGAGGGGCCATCCTTTGAATAATTCAATGGGTGGGAGGGCGGCGTGAAAAATCTGACAGGAGCGAATACATCTCCTCTAATTCATTCCCAAGAAGTTATTTCCCTCCAATCTGCATGAGTTGGACGCGTAGTGTCGGGGCTGTCATCGTAAGATTTAGATCAAGGTCATTCCCCACAATGTCAATCCCGTTCAATATTGCGTGTGCGGTCCCGGCAATCGTTAGCCCTTTCACGGGAAAGGCAAGTTTGCCATTTTCGATCCAAAAACCGGATGCTCCACCGCTGAAATTCCCGTTGACAGGATTGATCCCGTAGCCGGTAACACCTTTAAGATAGAGACCCTTTTTGGTCGATTTAATAATCTCATCAGGAGCATTTTGCCCAGCCTCCATGTAGAAATTGTGAGGGCCGATCCCCGGCAGACTGGTGTAATCTCTTCTTGAGGCATTCCCAGTGCTTTTTTCTCCTGCCCTCTTAGCAACGATGGTGTTATACATGAATCCCTTGAGCACTCCACGCTCAACGATGACTCTCTTCTGTGTAGGGACTCCTTCTCCATCAAATGGATTGCTTCCCATTCCTTTAGGTCGAGTCCCATCATCAATGATGCTGATCAAATCTGAAGCGATTTTTTTATCCAGGCTCTCCATGAGAAAACTTGCACCCTGAAGGACTCTCTCTCCATTAATGGCGGCCAGTATTCCACCCAAGATAGCACGAGCCACATCGGGATCAAAGATCACAGGGGCCTTTTGGGTCTTCACCATTTGCGGATCGAGCATCTCATAAGCATGTTTGGCTGCTTTTTCAGCAATTTCTTCAGGAGGCTTCAAATCAGAGAAGGAGCGCCTAGTGCACCTCTCATCTCCTGTAGACTTTTGTGCCCCTTTCTCTGCAACGACAGAGACGCCATAGGAGCATAAAGAAGATTTTTTTGATTTCGATAGTCCATTGGAGTTTGAAAGAAAGATCTCACTCTCTTCTTCCCTATAAGCCGCACCCGCACTTTTCGTGATTCGAGGATCTTTCATGGCCATTTTCTCGACGGTTTTTGCCATTTCGATTTTTTTATCCATGGCGGCCTGAGTGATATGTGGATCGTAAAGTCCTTCTACCTGTGTTATCCCCTGATCGTCGGGCAGCACATTGTTTGCATCAGAAGTGAGATTTTTCGCAAACGCGATGGCACTGGAAATGGCGTTTTC
>JBATYS010000256.1:0-18068 GCA_049674205.1 Candidatus Aminicenantaceae bacterium | reverse complement strand
AGATAAATATATTCGTGAGGCTCGCCACAAGGATCCCCCCATAAAAGGAGAAGGGATTGATCCCCACCCGGAGTTGGGGCTGGGAGAGGAGCTGACTCCCAAAGAGGTCATGGTTGAGGTAATAATCGGTGGACAGGTTAAAGATCCGGGAATCATAAGAAAGGCTCACTCCCCCTGTGAGTATCTCAGAAAAACTATCGCTCCCAACGATCTTGATCTTGGAGTATGTGGAGTTGAGAAAAAGGGTGAAACGCTCGAGGAAGGTGTTACCATAGGCGAGACTTCCCAAGACCTGATCCTGGACCTCATACTTCCCTGCAAGAGACAGATCTCCCAAATGTCCCCCACTTACGGTGGAGGTGAATCCAAACCATGTTTCTCCTTTGAAATTGATCGGTTTATTGTAGGAGACATCAAAGTTTGTGGCGACCGCTTCGCTCCACCTTCTGTTCAACACAAAACTGGCATTCCAGAGATTGCTGGAATTATAGTTTCCGGTAAAACTGGCGTTTGTTTTATTGTCAAAAACAACAGAGGTGGAATTCAGGATATCTATCTGTCTGTCTGGTCCCGAGTAATCTTTGAGCACCGAACGCTCTTCATAATTCAACTGCGTCAAACTGCTGATTCTATCCGGAGTCCTGAGAAGGTAGCTGCCCCGGGCGACGATCCCTTGGGATTTTGTGAACCAGATCTTATCCAAGGAGAAACCACTGCCCCTCTGTTTCAATCCCGAAGATAGCTTGAATTTTTTGAAGCCGACCGATTCCAGCCCCTCAAGATGGAGGACAACTCTTTCCCCCAGAACCTCATAAACCTCTGTTATCTGAGCCATCTCACAGGTGAAATAAAACAGTGAAGACTGTATCTTGGACAGGGTGAGGGTCTCGAGCACATCAGAGGGCAGAACGGGTTCTTCTTCTTCTTCTTCTTCTTCCTGCCTAAATTTTATCACTCCAACCTTTTCAGAGTAATTGATGAGTGTCCCTCTTCTCTCCTCAGGGCTGAAAAAAAATTCGTCCCCTTCAAATCTCTCCCCCTCCTTTGTCAAGACAACAGAGCCGTACGCATAGAAGATCCGGGCCCCGATATCGGCTTTCAGGTGGTCGCAGGTCACATCATAGGATAGGATTTGGAAAGATACGCCCTCTCCGTATATCTGGTTAAAATCATAACTGTAGGCAAGATAAGAACCTTTAAATTCGATCAGGATATTTTCTTCGGATACAAGAAAGGATGTCCCGCTCAGGAGCATCGTGATAACACAGAATATTTTTCTCAATAATCTCAATTTTAAAATTTGAGTTGATAAATCCTTCGGTTCCCGTCCACGTTCCATAAAAAGGCACCGTCAAAGGTCAACCCACGGGGAGACTGGCCAGGCGAAAGATAGGCCCTCAAAACATCGCCCTCCACACTTATCTGGAAGATCGTAAGAGTGGCCATATCAGACACCCAGAGACTTGCTCCATCATAAGCCATTCCATCCACTCGAGTTCCCGGACTCGCAAAGGAAGACAAAATCTCTGCCGTGTCGGGATCGACCCGCATGATCTTATTCGACAGGGCATCGGCGATCCACAAGGCTCCGTCGCCGTATTCAATAGCTGTGAAAGAACCCCTCTGGAGGTTGAGTCTCTTTTGGATATCGCCTGTCAAGAGGTTGATCTTGTAGACCTCGACCACTGCCTCACTGCACACCCAAAGGTCATGTCCATCATAGGCAATGCCCGATGTCACTTGAAGGACGGATGTCAACGCTCGCACTTGAGATCCATTCAACCTGTTGAGGCTGTAAAGGGTTTCGTTGTAGCCGTCCACATTCCAAATTGTGCTGCCGTCCCAGGCAAGTCCGAGGGGGATCAATGCCGGCGTAGGGATCGTGTTGACCACCTCGAAGACAACTTCTCCAGCCTCAGGGTCAAAGGGATTATCAAAGATACGATCCTGGCATGAAGGTAACGCCAGTACGCTAAAAACTATAGCTGACAGTAAAGGCCAGACTTTTATTTTTTCCACTTTCAAACTTTAACCTCAGGTTTTTTCCCTTGTTGTCTTTATTCTTCAGGATAAAATAGATGTCGATCAGGTTGATCGCCCAGACACCGGCTGCCACTAACAGATACTGATTTCTTTTCTTGTCATAATCCTCTGTCATCTGTCTGCAATGGACAGCGTCAGCCACACTGCCTGCTTCCTTATACTGGGCATACTCCCCATTTCCCTTGTGATTGAAGGAAAATACTTTGTAGAGCGCGAATATCTCTGCTGACAGGAACACGACCCCTTCGATATACTTTTTTTCGGCCAACTGACCCCAACCAGGGAACAACAGGGATTTATGGAGGGACGTGAATTTTTTCTCTGGGGGGGATTCTTCCGGAGCCACTTCCTGACCGAAGCATGGAAGAAAAGAAAAAGAGAGGGAAAATAAAACTAGGACGGTGATTAATCCTCTCTTCATCCGCTCTTGCCCAGTATAGAATGAACTCGTTTTTTTTTCAAACCATGAAATTATCGAAGAGGAGGTTCGGAGAAAACGGAAATGGAGAGGTGATTTACAGGAAAAATAATGAAAATGGTTGATTTCGCTTCGTTGAACAAAACATCGACATTTTTTATGAATAGTT
The DNA here is from genome assembly GCA_049674205.1 of Candidatus Aminicenantaceae bacterium. Lineage (GTDB taxonomy): Bacteria > Acidobacteriota > Aminicenantia > Aminicenantales > Aminicenantaceae > WTAW01. Next base: position 15,438 of record JBATYS010000256.1, on the reverse strand, counting down.
CAGGTTATTTTTTGGCTTTTGAGGCCTTGGCCTTCTCTTTCAGGCTCTCTTTTTTCTTATCTTTTTTCTTGAATTCTGATCCCACGAGTTCTAGGATCGCCATTTCCGCCCCGTCTCCGGCACGGGGACCCAGTTTGATGATCCTTGTGTAACCTCCCGGCCTCTCCGTGAAACGGGGGCCGATTTCCTCAAAGAGCTTTTTAACCGCATCATTCTTGTAGATGAATTGCAGAGCCTGCCGCCGCGTATGAAGAGAGTTTGTCTTGGCGAGAGTGATCATCTTCTCGGCAATCGGCCGTGTCGCTTTTGCTTTAGAAAGAGTTGTTCTGATCCGCTCCTTTTCGACAAAAGATGTCACAAGACTTCTGAGCAAGGCCTTTCTCTGGGAGGAGTTTCTTCCTAGCTTTTTTCCGCTGAGCTGATGCCTCATTCCAAGACTCCTTCTCCTCCCTCCTCTTCAAGCTTTGGGACGCCTTCGATCTTCTCGACTAATTTTGGTTGAAGCTCCAAGTTTAAACCCAATCCCAATTCTTGAAGGGTTTCCTTGATCTCAGTAAGAGATTTGCGGCCGAAGTTTTTTGTCTTCAACAGCTCATCCTCTGTTTTCTGTACGAGTTTATAGATCTTCTCGATGCCCGCTGAACGGAGGCAGTTGTTCGAACGCACCGAAAGTTCCAGATGGTCGATCGACTTAGAGAGGATATCTATCTGAGAGAAATACGGGATTTCTTTCTTTGCAGGGGCAGATTCCAATTCTGCTGGCTCATCAACGATGTTCAAGAAAATGACCAAGTGGCTTCTCAAGATCTTTGCAGCTTGAGCAAGGGCATCTTGAGGAGTTTTGGCCCCAGTCGTCCAGACTTCCAGAGTCAGTTTTTCATAATCGATTCTTTTGCCCACACGAGCGGGGTCGACCCGATAATTCACCTTAAGGATCGGAGAGTGAGAGGAATCCAGCGGGATAAAATCAACACTCAGTTCCTCGTTATAGTTTAGATCGGCAGGAATATATCCTCTGTTGTTCTCCACGATCATCTCGATATCCAAATTTCCATCCTTATCCAAGGACGCGATATGGATTTCTTCGTTGAGGATCTCTATATCGGAGTCATGTTCGATATACGAAGCATTCACTTCTGCAGGTCCCTTTTTCTTCAGGGTCATTGTTTTAGGTTCTTGACCCAACAACTTCAAAGGGATGCTTTTAAGATTTAAATTGATATCTGTCACATCTTCAACAATACCCGGAAGTGTCGAGAACTCATGAAGAACATTCTGGATGCGGACGTTCGTGATGGCCGCACCCGAGATGGAAGACAGAAGAATCCTCCGCAACGAATTCCCGATCGTGATACCAAAACCTCTTTCAAAAGGCTGAGCTGTGAACTTGCCGTATTTCTCTGTTAATGTCTCATAATCACATTCCAAATATCTCGGTCTTTGAAAACCTATTTCTATCATTTCTCCTCCTATCCTGGTTCCATTTACCCTGATTCAACCCTGAAGACTAAAGACATTTTCGGTCTTTAGCCCTCGGGAGTTTCTAGGATTATTATCTGGAGTAAAGCTCCACGACAAGATGCTCTTCAACAGGAATCGACACATCCTCGCGAGTGGGAAGTGAGAGAACCTTTGCCGCCATGTTATCCCTGTCCACTTCCATCCAGCCCGGAACTGTTTTATTTTTATTGAATTCGACGATCGCTTTATATTCTTCGTGACCGGCCGATCTTTCCCTGAAAGCCACAACATCGCCTTTGGTCACCAACATGGAAGGAGCGGTGATTTTTCTTCCGTTGACGCTGAAATGACCATGGGTGATCATCTGCCGTGCATGGAAGCGGGAGTGGGAAAATCCGATGAGATACACCATGTTATCCAGTCTTCTCTCCAGCATGGACAAAAGGGTTTCTCCAGTGATCCCTCTTTTCCGTTCCGCTCTCTTGAAGAACAGCTTGAATTGTTTTTCAGACATGGCATAGTATCTTTTCAATTTTTGCTTTTCCCTCAGCTGAATACCATATCCGAGGATCCTTCGTCTCATCCTCCCATGTTCACCCGGCGGATAAGGTCTACGTTCAACCGGACACTTATCGGTAATACACTTGTTTCCTTTGAGGAACAGTTTTGTCCTCTCTACCCGACAATAACGACATATCGCATTTTTCTCCTTTGACATTTTTCACTCCTTAGAGGGGAAAACCCCTCAAACTCTCCGCCGTTTTCTCACACGACAACCGTTGTGAGGTATGGGTGTTACGTCTTTGATGGACTTTATCTCCAATCCTCCTGCCTTGAGGGCCCTTATCGCGGATTCCCTCCCAGCTCCAGGACCTTTAACCCTGACATCTACATATCTCACACCAAATTCTTTGGCATCGCTTGCGACCTCTTTGGCCGCCAATTGGGCCGCAAACGGCGTCCCCTTCCGAGCGCCCTTGAAGCCTGCTGTACCCGAACTCTTCCAGCAAAGCGTGCTTCCCTGCTGGTCTGTTATGGTGATGATCGTATTGTTAAACGTCGATTGGACGTAGGCGATACCAAATCCGATGTCCTTTCTGATTTTTTTCTTTTTTACTTTTCTCTTCGGTCTAGCCATTAAACGCTCCCGCTATTTTTTCTTGATAGTACGCCCGGTAGGGCCCTTTCTCGTCCGTGCATTCGTTTTTGTCCTCTGCCCACGCACAGGAAGTCTTCTCTTGTGGCGCATGCCTCTGTAAGAACTTATATCCATCAACCGCTTTATATCCATGGTGACCTCTTTTCGGAGGTCTCCTTCGATCTTCTCTTGCTTTTCGATGATCTGGCGGATCTTATTGATCTCCTCTTCGCTCAAGTCTTTGACTTTTTTATCCGTATCGATCTTTACCGCTTCGAGAATCTTGATTGCTTTCGATCGGCCGATGCCATAGATATAGGTCAAACCAATTTCGATCCTTTTTTCTGGGGGAAGGGTGATTCCAGCGATTCTAGCCATTTTTACCTCATCTATCCTTGTTTTTGTTTATGCTTCGGGTTTGTGCATATGACCCGGAGTGTACCTTTTCTCTTGATGATCCGACAGTTCCGGCACATCTTTTTAACTGAGGCCCTAACTTTCATTGTCCTGTCCTTTATTTGAATCGATAAGTGATTCTCCCTTTGGTCAAATCATACGGTGATAGTTCCACCAGAACTTTGTCCCCGGGAAGAATTCGAATAAAGTGTTTTCGCATTCTCCCCGAAATATGAGCCAAAATTTTGTGTTTATTAGACAACTCCACGCGAAACATTGCATTCGGAAGCGTTTCGAGCACTGTGCCTTCGGCTTCGAGCACATCATTCTTAGACATGCCGAGACTCCTTTACATATCCGCGATTATTTTCATCCTCAAGAAGGCTCAAGATTTCAACTCCGTTTTGAGTAAGAGCAACAGTGTGTTCATAATGTGCTGTAAGGCTCCTATCCTTTGTTACGGCCGTCCAGTTGTCCGAAAGGATCTCCACTTCCCAGTTACCGATGGCGATCATGGGCTCTATGGCTAAAACCATTCCTGGTCTCAGTTTCGGCCCACGGCCCGGTGATCCGAAATTCGGGACCTGCGGCTCCTCATGCAGCGAGAACCCGATCCCATGACCGACAAACGAACGAATCACTGAAAATCCCTGAGACTCCACATGGCTCTGGATGGCGTATGAGATATCCGAAAGCCTGTTCCCCTCCTTGATCTTCGCCAAGCCCATGGCGAAGGATTCTCTTGCCGTAGCGATGAGTTTCTCTACCCGGGGAGTGATCTCTCCGACAGCGTAAGTCACCGCCGCATCTCCATAAAAGCCATCATAGACGACGCCAAAATCAAGACTGATGATATCCCCGGAACGGAGAGTTCTGGAGGATGGAATACCATGAACGATCTCCTCATTGATCGAAGTACACAGAGAGGCAGGATATCCACGATACCCTTTGAAGGCTGGCACTGCATCCATTTCTCGGGTTCTCCTCTCCGCATATTCATTCAGATCTTTTGTCTGGATTCCTGGCTTGATCATCAGACCTAGTTCAGAAAGAATTTTTGCCACGATCTGATTACTCCGCTTCATGGATCTAATCTCTTCCTCACTTTTGTAGATGATCATTGCTCTGCTCTAATTCTCCGTTTTGTCGATCGCCTTATCGAGAACTTCACGCACCCTGGTAAAAATATCCTCTATGGTTCCCTCTCCGTTGATCTGAAAATAATTTGTTTTAGCCTTGTAGTAATCAACGAGAGGTTCTGTTTGCTCATGATAAACCCTCAGCCTGTCCTGGATCACCTCAGGCATGTCATCATCCCTCCGGATGAGCTTCCCCGAACAGACATCACAGACATTCTCTGTTTCTGGGGTATTGCCAAGCAAGTTGTATATCGTGCCACAGTTCGAACAGATCCTCCGTGCACTCATCCTGTCGACGACGACCTGGTCGGACAAATATATCTCGATCACCACTTCCCGGTGATTTTGATCTATGTCTTCCAACTTCTGGGCTTGATTTATGGTTCGAGGGAATCCATCCAGGACATAACCCACTGCACAGTCGGGTTTTGTGGTCCTTTCTTCGACCATCTTTACAACCAGGTCATCTGCAACAAGGTCACCCCGCTCCATGATCGCCTTGACCTCCTGGCCTAGAGGAGTCCCCAGGGTTACGGCATCGCGGAGCAGGTCGCCCGTTGAGATCCTCGGAAAACCGTAGGTCTTGGTCACCAAGTCTCCCTGAGTTCCCTTCCCGCTGCCGGGAGCGCCTAGCAAAATGATCTTCATCCCCTCCGACCTCTTATTCTCCCCCGACGCATAAAGCCATCATAGTGACGCATGACAAGCTGTGCTTCGATCTGCTGGAGGGTATCCATGGCCACACCTACAACAATGAGTATGGATGTGCCGCCAAAATAAAAATCGACGCCCGCTCCCTGCGTGAACCACTGGGGCAGGTTTTGGTCCAGAAAACTCCCGATAAGGGGAAGGTTCTGCACGCGAATTCCGGTCATCATAAACTCGGGCATAGTGGCCACAGCTGCAAGGTAGAGCGCTCCAACCAGGGTTAGCCGCGAGAGGACGCTATCGATATAATCAGACGTATTCTTCCCGGGTCTTATTCCTGGAATGAATCCGCCATACTTTCTCAAGTTGTCCGCCACATCCGTCGGGTTAAAAATAATAGAGACATAAAAATAAGTGAAAAATATAATGGCTGTGATGTAAAGCAGCACATAAAGTGGCATCCCCATCCCGAACTGCTGAGCGATGTTCTGGATGAGAGGAATCCTGATCATTTGAGCCATTGTTGAGGGAATCGTGATAACGGATGCAGCAAAGATGATGGGAATAACTCCTCCGGTGTTCACTCGCAAAGGAAGATGTGTGCTCTGCCCTCCATAGATCTTTCTACCGACAACCCTCTTTGCATAAGAGACGGGTATACGCCTTTGACCTCTTTCCACAAAAACAATGCTGGCACAGACAGCGATCATTATGACAAGGATGAATATCAACTTCAGTGGTCCCATGTCTCCGGTCCGGATTTGCGAAACAACGCTCTGCATAGCCCGGGGAAAATCAACCACAATACCGGCAAATATGATCAGTGAAATCCCGTTTCCGATACCCCGTTCTGAGATCTGCTCTCCCAGCCACATGATAAAAACGGTTCCTGTTGTTAAGGTGAGAACAGTGAGAAGTTTAAATCCAATGCCAGGATTGGGGACAATGGCTGCTCCTCCGGGACTGCGCAAAGATTCCAAAAGCATGGCAATGGCAGAGGCCTGAATAATACAGATAAAAAGGGTGCCATAACGGGTGTACTGAGTGATCTTCTTCCTTCCGAGTTCTCCTTCCTTAGACAACCTTTCCAAGTATGGCCAAACAACCTGGAGCAGCTGAAGGATGATAGATGAACTGATGTAGGGCATGATGCCCAGCGCGAAGATTGTCATTCGCGACATGTTTCTTCCTGAGAAAATATCAATGAATCCGAATATGGTCCCCTTTTGTGCTTCCCAGAACTCCGCCAAAGCGGCCGCACTGATCCCAGGATTCGGGATTTGCGCACCGATCCTGTAAACAGCCAGAATGAGAAGAGTGAAAATGACTCTCTTTCTCAGGTCAGGGATACTGAAGATGTTTTTTATACTATCGAGCATTGTTAACTTCCAATCAGGACTGCCTTCCCACCCGCATCCTCGATTTTCTTTTGTGCAGAAACAGAGAATTTATGAGCATGGATGGTCTTGGCAGAAGAGATGTCTCCCTGCCCCAAGATCTTGACCCTCTCTGCTCCCTTCTTTATAATGCCGGCTTCGACCAGATCCTTGAGTTTGATCTCATCCTTTGTCACCTTTTCCAATCGCGCTAGATTCACCGCGCTGTATTCTTTTCGAAAGATATTCGTAAACCCCCTCTTCGGGAGTCTACGGCTGAGAGGCATCTGACCGCCCTCAAATGCCCGTTTTCGAGAATATCCGGAGATGGATTTTTGGCCTTTGGTCCCTCGTCCAGCCGTTTTTCCTCTGCCCGAACCAGGACCTCGACCTACTCTTCTCCGTTCTTTTCGAGAATTCTTTGCAGGATGCAGATTGTTCAGATTCATTTTGTATCCAACTCCTCCACCTTCACTAAATGAGGGACTTTCCTGATCATTCCCCTTATCTCCGGACAGTCCTTGCGGATAACTTCCGAGTTGATCCTTCGCAGACCTAATCCTTTGATGACTTCACGCTGTTTCTTTGGATGGCCGATGAGGCTTCTGACAAGTTGGATCCTGACCTGCTTCTCAGCGGATTTTGCCGCCTTTTGTTGCCCTATTTTCGCTTTGGCTTTCGCTGGAGCCTGAGTTTCCTCTTTTACTGCCATATCATCTCCTCTTCTTTGTGTCTGATGGCAGAGATTTTCTTCGGATTTTTGAGACTTCCCAAAGCTTCCATGGTGGCGTTGGCCACGCTGATAGGATTATTGCTGCGCAGAGATTTTGTCAGGATATCTTTGATCCCTGACAACTGCATAATAACCCGCACAGCTCCACCCGCAATAACTCCTGTACCTTCAGATGCGGGCCGAAGAATCACTGTCCCGCCCCCATGCACTCCTTTCACAAAATGAGGAATCGTCGTATCCTTGAATGGGACTTCGATCATGTTCTTTTTGGCATTTTGGACGGCCTTCGCAATAGCAGGAGGCACTTCTCGCGCTTTGCCCATTCCGATCCCCACCATGCCATTCTTGTTCCCTACTGCAACAAGAGCAGAAAAGCTCAGGTTTTTTCCGCCCTTAACGACCTTAGTCGTTCGTCTGATGGAAATGACCTGGTCTTTAAGTTCTATTTCCTCTTCGTATTTCTCTTTGATCTCGTTTTTGGCCACTCTTTGCCTCCTGTCTTAAACACTCTGGGGCTAGAAACTCAGCCCTCCTTTTCTCATGGCTTCAGCCAAGGTTTTCACCCTACCATGATATGGATATACACCTCTATCAAAAATGACTGTCTTGATCTTGTTGCTCTTCGCTTTTTTTGCGACTATCTCACCCACTGTTTTCGCTGCGTCCATGTTTTTGGTATTCTTGGTCTTTGTCCCGAATTCCTTTTCCCTCGTCGAGGCTGAAAAGAGCACCTTTCCGTTTTCATCATCGATCAACTGGACATAGATATGTCTGTTACTCTTAAACACATAGGCTCTTGGCCGTTCCGGTGTCCCCGATATCTTTTTCCGGATCCTTTTTCTGATCCGTGATTTTGCATTTGCCTTTAAGGTCACATTATTTTTATACACCGCTCACCGCCGTTTTCCGTTCTTTTTTCAACAGTCTTTCACCCACATAACGGACGCCCTTTAATTTATACGGATCAGGTTTGCGAAAGCTCCGTATCCTGTGTGCTTCCTGACCGACACGCTGTTTGTCGATCCCTTTGACCGTGATCAGTGTAGGTTTCTCCAAGACGATCTCGATATCATCGGGGATTGTGTACAATACCGGCTTTGAATAGCCCAGGTTAAGTTCCAGTTTTTCATTATCCAGACGCGCACGATATCCCACCCCTACGATCTCCAGTTGTTTTGTGAATCCTGTGGAAACGCCCGTGGCTGAATTGAAGGCCAAAGTCCGGCACAAACCATGATACGCAGGAAGTGTGCCGGAGTCATTATCTCTAGTGATCTTCAGCATATTATCCGTAAGATCTGCTTTGATTCCTGGCAAAAGCGGGGAATCCAGCTTCCCTTTCGGACCCTCAAATTCAATTTTATCCGTGAAGATGGTCACATTGACTCCTTCTGGAACGACGATCGGTTCTTTTCCAACTCTGGACATTGTTCAATTTCCTCTCAAAAAAAATTTACCAAACCTGACACAAAACCTCCCCTCCAAGCTCAAGGTCTTCACATTTTTTTCCTGTCATCATACCTTTGGAGGTCGATACAATCACGATCCCCAGCCCATTGAGGACTTTTGGGATCGAGTCCGATTTGCAGTAGATCCGGCATCCTGGTTTGCTCACACGGCTCAGCCCTGAAATCACGGATTCGCTATCTTCCGTGTATTTAAGTAGAATATTCAACACACCCTGGATATTCCCTTCCATAACTCTGAAGCTCTTGATATATCCCTCATCTTTGAGTATCTTTGCGATCTCGATCTTCATTCGAGACGAAGGGATCCGCACATCTTTTTTCTTCGCCATCGCCGCATTCCTGATTCTTGTAAGCATGTCAGCAATAGGATCGGTCATAGTCATAATTGAACCTCTCTTTGTCTTTTACCAGGACGCCTTTATGATTCCTGGGATCTCTCCTTTAAGGGCCAACTCGCGAAAACAGAGACGACACATGTCGAATTTACGAAAATACCCTTTGGAACGTCCGCATATCCGGCACCGGGATTTTTTCCTTACAGCATACTTTGGCTCTTTCAAATACTTGGCCATACTTGACTTTTTAGACACTTTCGCCTTCCTTACAATGCCCCGCTGAAGGGCATTCCCAGTTTTTGAAGCAAAGCATACGCTTCTTTGTCCTTTTTCGCCGAAGTGACAATGGTGATATTCATGCCGCGTGACTTTTCCACCTTCGTATAGTCGATTTCGGGAAAAACGAGCTGGTCCTTCAAACCAAGAGTATAGTTTCCTCTCTTGTCAAAAGCCTGGGAGGGAACTCCTCTAAAATCTCGCACACGGGGAAGGACGATGTTGACCAGGCGGTCATAGAACTCATACATCATTTTTCCCCGCAGGGTGACATAACAGGCAATGGCATGTCCCTGCCGCAGCTTGAACGTAGATATGGATTTCTTCGCTCTCCCTACAGCCGGCGACTGTCCGGTGATAAGGCTCAACTCCTTCTTGGCTGTATCCAAAGCTTTGATGTTCTGGATGGCTTCTCCTACACCGATGTTGATAACGATTTTTTCGAGTCTGGGCACAGCCATTTTATTGGTTATGGACAACTCCTGCTGGAGTTCCGGAATGATCTCTTTTTTGTACTTTTCCTGGAGGCGACTCATTTTTTATTCCTCATCAATTCTTTTCCAAACTTATGTCACATTTGGCACAAACCCTGGTCTTGCTTCCGTCCTCGAGTCTCTTTGTCCTCACACGCACACCTAAAGCGCATTCGGAGCAGTAGAGCATCAGGTTAGATACATGGACAGGAGCTTCCTTTTCCATGATCCCACCTTGAATATTTTTGCTCTGATCACGTCGGATGAACTCTTTGGCAAACTTTATCTTCTCGACAATGACAGTACGCTTTTCTGGGTTCACTTTGAGGACTTTGCCTGTTTTTCCCTTGTCTTTCCCTCTAAGGACAATAACCTCATCATTCTTTCGGACTTTCATCTTATTCATCAAAGCACCTCCGGAGCGAGGGAGATGATTTTCATGAATTTTCTCTCACGCAATTCCCGTCCGACCGGGCCAAAAACACGGGTCCCGATGGGCTCTCCTTGGCGGTCGATGACCACAGCGGCATTGTCACCAAATCGGATGTAGGAGCCGTCTTTACGTCGGATCTCCTTTCTTACCCGAACGACAACTGCACGGATAACTTTTCCTTTAGGGATCTTGCTCTCCGGTTCCGCTTCCTTCACTGACGCCGAAATGATATCTCCGATAGTTGCAGTCTTGCCAACTCCGCCGCCGAGGGGAGTTATGCACAAAATCTTTCGTGCTCCTGAATTGTCGGCGACTTTGAGCATAGTCTCTTGTCGTATCATTATTTTTTATCCTCGTTTTCCTTCTCGATTTCAGCGGGAGACAGGCCAACGATCTCTTCCACACGCCATCTCTTCTTCTTGCTGAGGGGTCGTGTCTCGACGATCTTGACCACATCGCCGATCTTGCATTTTTCGTACTCATCATGGACGAGAAACTTCTTGCGTCTTTTGATGATCTTTTTATACAGCGGATGTCTCACTTGGCGTTCGACAAGAACTGTCACGGTCTTTTTCATCTTGTTCCCGGTAACGACACCGACTTTAGTTGTCTTTCTCCCTTGAATTGTGTCCATTCTCTGTTCCATCCCTTTATTTTTTTTCTCTAAGTATGGTTTTAATGCGCGCAAGATCTTTTTTTATATTTTTGAGCTTCATCGCATTCTCGAGCTGTCCCAACGCAAGCTGGAACTTCAGCTTGAAAAGCTGGTCTTTCAGCTCTTCTTCCTTGCTGAGCAACTCGTCTTCTGTCAATTCTCTGAATTCTGTGGCTTTCATCTCAGTTCCCTAATATTTCTGGTAATAAATCTTGTCCTGATAGACAGCTTGTTCGCAGCCAGCCGCATGGCTTCCTTGGCTAAAGGCTCAGCAACACCTTCCAATTCATATAAGATTTTCCCAGGTTTGACCACATCGACCCAAAACTCCGGGTCGCCCTTACCCTTCCCCATCCGGACTTCCGTTGGCTTCTTGGTGATGGGTTTCCAGGGGAAAACACGGATCCACAATTTCCCTTTTCTCTTGATATGGCGGGAGATGGCGATCCGGCCTGCTTCGACCTGACGGGCAGTGATCCAGCAAGGCTCCATAGCTTGGAGGCCAAATTCACCGAATGACAGGGTTGCCCCACGGATAGGTTTTCCCTTCATGCGGCCTCTTTGCTGTTTTCGGTGTTTTACCTTTTTTGGCATAAGCATGGCTAAATCTCCTCAACCTCCGTAGTCTGCACCGTCATTTTTTCTTTTTCTTTGTCTTGGCAGTACACCCAGACTTTGATGCCGATCTGTCCATACGTCGTAAACGCTTGGGTAAATCCATAATCAATGTCTGCTCTCAAAGTCTGAAGAGGCAGTTGTCCGCGAAGATACCATTCCGACCTCGCGATCTCCACACCCCCTAAGCGGCCAGAACACATCACCTTGATTCCTTTGGCTCCCATCTTCATGGCCATCTCGACGGCACGTCGCATCGCACGCCTGTAGGCGATCCTTTTCTCTAACTGGATGGCAATCCCCATCGCAACCAACAATGCATTGGTTTCCGGCTTGTCGACTTCGCGGATATCGATATAGATATCTTTGGACGCAATGTTCTGGAGAATATTCTTGAGGCTCTCGATCTCCTTGCCTCCACGTCCTATCACAATACCCGGCCGTGCCGTGTGGATGATAATCCTGATCTTGGGACCCACTCTCTCCACATCCACTTCTGATATTCCAGCATGTTTGTAGCGTTCCTTCACGACCTTTTTCATCCGGAGATCCTCGTGGATCAATCGACTGTATTCCTTGCCTTTGGCAAACCAGCGAGAGCTCCATTGCTTGTTGAAGCCCAACCTAAATCCAAACGGATGTGTTTTCTGACCCACTTTTATCTCCCTTTCCTTTCTTCTAAATAGACATGGACGTGGCTCGTCCTTTTCAGAATTCTTGCGGCTCTTCCCATGGGAACAGCTTGCCATCTTTTCCACTGAGGCCCTTGATTGACGAATATTTCAGATATGTACAGGTTGTCAACGTCCACATCGGGCCCTGATTGCTGCGCATTGGCAATAGCCGAGCGGAGGACCTTTTCGACAATGGCGCTGGCCTTCTTTTTCCTGGAAAAATGGAGGATCGTCAGAGCTTCTCCCACATACCTGTCCCGGACAAGGTCTGTGACGAGCCGGCATTTTTGTGCAGAAATCCTCACATGTTTTGCGATGGCATGACTAGTAATATTTTCTTTTTCCATTTTTACTTCTTCATCCTGATAGTGCGTGCTGTTCTTGAAGTGTGTCCTTTAAAAGTTCTTGTGGGAGAGAACTCTCCCAGTTTATGACCAACCATGTTTTCTGTAATAAACACAGGAATAAACTTTCTTCCGTTATGGACAGCGATAGTCAAGCCCACCATTTCCGGAATGATCGTGGAACTTCGAGACCATGTCTTGATGACCTGTCTCTTTTCCCTTTGAGACCCAGACGCCTCGATCCTCTTCAGTAGCTTTTCCTCGATAAAAGGCCCTTTCTTTAGAGACCTGCCCATAATTATTTACTCCTTCTTCGGACGATAAATTTTTGAGTCCGTTTGTTTCTTCTAGTCTTAAATCCTTTAGTGGGTTGACCCGTGGGCGAGACGGGATGCCGTCCGCCTTTAGATTTCCCCTCCCCGCCTCCGTGGGGGTGATCGATGGGATTCATAGCCGATCCCCGCACATGGGGTCTCCGCCCTTTCCATCTTGTCCGTCCTGCCTTACCTATGGAGACATTCTGATGGTCTGGATTGCTCACTTCCCCCACGGTTGCCCGGCAGTCAAGATGGATCTTCCGGATCTCTGAAGAGGGCATCCGGATCTGCGCATAATCACCCTCTTTAGCAAGGATCTGTGCGCGAGTTCCTGCGGCTTTGGCGATCTGCCCACCCTTGCCCCTCTTCAGCTCCAGGTTGTGAACCACAGTACCCAAGGGGATAAAGCGCAGGGGCATTGCGTTTCCGGGAAGAATATCCACCTGCTTGTCCGCAGATAAGATGATCTGAGCGACTTCCAATTTGTATGGTGTTACGATGTATCGCCTCTCCCCATCCATGTACTTTATCAGGGAGATGAACGCTGAGCGGTTGGGATCGTATTCGATCGTCTCCACCTCACCGGGGATGTCGATCTTATCTCGCTTGAAATCGATGATGCGGTAGCTCCGTTTGTGGCCACCGCCTCGAAAACGCATGGAGATCCGCCCCCGGGAGTCTCTTCCTCCCGATTTCTTAAGAGGCCGGACCAATGGCTTATAGGGTTGGCTCGTGGTCAATTCCTCATAAGTCAAGCCGGTTCTGTGCCTCAAGCTCGATGTTGTTGGTCTGTATGTTTTTACACCCATTTTAGACAGCCTCAAAATATTCGATCATCTTTTCGCCCTTTTTGAGTTTCACATAGGCCTTTTTCCAATCCTTAGTTTTTCCCTCGTTCCGTCCCACTCGTCTCCGCTTTCCCGTCTTCTTGACAGTACGGACATTTTCGACCTTAACCTTGAAGAGTTGTTCAGTAGCCTCCTTGATCTCGATCTTGTTCGCATGGGGAGCGACTTCGAAGCAGATCTCTCTGTTGGCCTCTTTCAGCAAAGTGCTCTTTTCCGTGATGACTGGCCGTAAAATGATTGTGTAAGGATCTTTCACTTTAACTTCTCCATCAAAGATTCAAACGCCTTTTGAGAAAAAACAAGGGATCTAAAATTCAGCACATCATACACGTTTAGATTGTTGTGATCAATGGCTTTCACTTTTGGAATATTCCTCAAAGAAAGAAACATATTTTTGTTCTTATGGTTATCCACAACCAGAGCGGAATCCAACTTGAGCCCCTTCAAGAACTTGACTCCCTCTTTCGTCTTTGGCTCTTTAAATTCAATGGCATCAAGAATAACGAGTTGCTTTTCGCTGAGCTTTATGGACAGAGCCGATTTGAGCGCATTCCTCTTCGCTTTTTTGGGCATACTGTATGCATAACTTCTGGGAGAGGGGCCGAAGGTTGTGCCTCCCTTCCTCCATATGGGGGAACGGGTGCTGCCTGCACGCGCCCGGCCTGTGCCCTTTTGTTTCCAAGGTTTCCGTCCTCCACCTCTCACCATCGCGCGGGTTTTGGTAGCGGCAGAGCCGCTTCTCTGATTGGCCCGGTAATTCACGACAGATTCATAGAGAAGGTGCTCCTTTAGAGGAGCATCAAGGACTCCGTCCGGCACACTGATCTCCTTGATCTTGTTTCCAACACTGTCCAGAACTTGAACTTTAGCCATTTTTTACTCTTTCTTTTCCTCGCCAGTAGACTTGGCTTGGAAATTCGTCTTTTTTATCATTAAATAGCCTCCCTTAGCGCCAGGGACTGCGCCCCTGACCACAAGGAGGTTGTGTTCTTTATCGGTATCGATGATCAATAGATTCTTCACAGTCACGCGCTCGTCTCCCATTTGACCGGGGAGCTTCTTTCCCTTCATGACATGCGATGGGTCTGCGGAACATCCGATCGAGCCTGGAGCTCTGTGGAACATGGACCCATGAGATGCCTTTCCTCCGTGATGGCCCCAGCGTTTGACAACACCCGCAAATCCCTTTCCTTTGCTCGTCCCCACCACATCGACTTTTTCACCGACTTGGAAGATATCCACAAAGAACTGGTGCCCCTCTTTCACCTCATCTTTTGTTTCGCACTGAAATTCACGGAGGACTTTGGTCGGGGGGACACCGGCTTTTTGAAAATGTCCTTCCTGCGACTTGTTCGGTTTCCTTTTAGGTTTTTCCTCGACAAAACCCAACTGAAGCGCCGAATACCCATCCTTCTCCTCAGTTCTTGCCTGAATCACGGCACAGGGTCCAACCTGAATAATCGTGACAGGAATGGCATTTCCCTGTTCGTCAAACTGCTGGGTCATGCCTATCTTTTTTCCGATCAAACCTTCTACCATCGTTACTCTCCTGTGCCTCCAAAGGCCTGGATCTCCACATCAATCCCAGCGGGGAGGTCGAGCTTCTGCAGTTCTTCGATCGTCTCGTTGTTGTACTCGCCGATATCTATGAGCCTTTTGTGGATCCTCATCTCAAAATGCTCTCGAGATTTCTTGTCCACATGCGGAGAACGAAGAACACAAAATCGATGTATGCGTGTGGGTAATGGAATAGGACCAGCCACTTTGGCTCCAGTTCTTTTGGCTTTGATAACGATCTCTTTAACAGATTGGTCCAATAACCGGTGGTCAAATGACTGTAATCTGATTCTTATTTTTTCCATTTTTGCGTTCCTCGCTGTCCTCTCAGAATTGTTATCTTACTTTTCCAGCTTTTTCCTTGACTATCTTTGCTCCTGTTATCTCTTTCAGCCTATTTCGTTTTTTTTTATTTTTTTATTTCGTCTTTTATCGGTCCGCGTGGGGGGAACGGACCCTGCATCGTTATTCTGTTAATCTAACACCTCTGTGACCGTTCCAGCTCCGACTGTCCGCGATCCCTCTCGTATTGCAAACTTCAATCCCTTCTC
>JBATYS010000255.1:0-12955 GCA_049674205.1 Candidatus Aminicenantaceae bacterium | reverse complement strand
TCTCCCGCACTTCCTGGTCCAGTTTATCTTCGTTCAGGAATTCTTCTGTGATGAGGTTTGAAATGTCAGTAATGAGGTCATTTTTGTTGTCGGCGAGGATCTTTTCTTCTTTGAACAGATTTCTAACTATAATGAACGCCATGTGTTCGATCTGAATCTTGTTTAGTCTCATTTCCTAAATACAATACAATACCTCTCCCCAAAATTCAAGGCTTAAACCCCCGAATTCGTTTGTTTGTCGATCTCACTACAAAGTTTTCGTTGTAGCCCGGGTAGGTTGGATCGGCCTCAACTCTTGAATAATCCAGGATAATAAAAGGATGTAAATATTCTTAACATTTTTACGGAGGCGGATATTGAAATCACTGGAAAATAAAAATGAATTGGGATCAAAACGATAATGAGGCGCATCACGATAATGAGTACCTGATTCTATCCCAGAAGGTGCTCATTATTGCTATGAACCGAACAGCGCAAGAGGATTCCGAGAAAGGGCAAGTTATTTATCTTTCGATGAAAGATAAAGGGAGCAAGAGAAGCCACCTATACAAATTGCGAAGACAAAAAACATAAATATTATGGCATCAAAACTCATCGGGCGTACGCTCAATCCTTTTCGTAATGATCCTGTTCATGATGATAAATATAAATATGGCGACAGTCAGTTGGAACAGAACAGTTCCCACTGAAAATTCTGCGGTTATTTTGAGCCAGTTTTCTGGATCTGAGGAGTAACTCTGCCAGAACCACCAGAATATCATGGCGAAGAATTGGAGAGGGAGGAAAACATAGACAATGATATCGAACAATTTTCCTGTTTTTACAGCCTTTTCTGGAAGAGAAACAACCTCTTGTCGAAATCTTCTGGAGCGGTATTTGAAGATGGCAATAGTGAAAAAGAAACCGCTGAACATAAGACCGATACTCCAGACCCAATCCTGATTGTTGAAAAATCCCATGCTAATAGCAGACGGAAGGCCGAAGAGAAATCCCAAGATCGCAACAAGGGAGACAGATTTTTTTCGAGTCATCCCAGTGTCCATAAATATTCGCGTGACCAGCTCTATCATAGAGATTAGGGAAGAAAAGGCGGCAAAAGAGAGAGCCAAAAAGAACAGTGCTAGAAATAACGAACCAGCGGGCACATTAGCAAAAAGTTTTGGTATCCAGATGAATGTCAATCCCTGATTGTCGGACCTCATGACGTCCAGGACCTTCTCTTGAGAGAAATTCTGGTTAGAAAAGTAGGCAAACACTGTGGGGATGATCGCGCATGCCGCAAGGAGGGACGCCAGGGAATTCCCGAATCCCAAGGTGGTCGCTATCAGGATGGGATTTTCCTTTTTGTGTGTGTACACAGCATATGTGAGGATCAATCCCCAGCCTGCTCCGTTGGACCATGCTGACTGAGTGAGTGCATTCAACCACAATTTGTAATCCGCTAGCTTGCTGAGGTTGGGGGAAAACAGAAAATCCAGACCTTGAAAAGCACCGGGTAATGTGATGGCTCTAATCCCTGCGATAATCAAAAGGACAAAGAGAGATGGAATAAGGATCTTGTTGACACGTTCAATGCCTTTGACTACTCCTGCATAGATGATGAGCGCTCCTATGCTGATGGCAAGGAAATGAAAGAAAACTGGCTCCCAGGAGCTGGAAAAAGAATACCAGAATTCCGACGATTCCTTTTGGATCAGTCCCTGTAAAGAGGTTGCAAAAAAATATTTGATGCACCATCCCGTGACCACAGAATAGTAAAACATAATAGCTGTTGTCACAAAGGCAACAAATGTGCCCATCCACGCAAATTTTTCACCGATAATTTCTCGGAATGAACCGATGACTCCTAGGCGCGTCTTTTTTCCTATGGAGATCTCTATTGTGAGAAGCGGTATCGACCAGAGAAATAGGAACAAAAGCCATGCGATGATAAAAGCTCCGCCGCCCTGTTGAGCGACTATCCGGGGAAATCGCCATATATTTCCAGTCCCGACTGCCATGCCTAGACCGGCAAAGATGATTCCCCATTTAGATGAAAAAGATTCCCTGCTCTTCATTTTGCCTTACTTTACACTTCGGACTCATCAGAGTCAATGACGAGATAAGGGTGTAATCCATTTTTCTCAGGCTGAAACTTTCCCAGTGCAAGAAGTCTCCCATCTTGATTGAACAATCTGCATATTTGGACCGGCTCCGTTTGAGTGTCTGGAAAATTGAAGGATACACGGGATAGAGCGTGGATGTGCTCTGAAAAAACCATATTTCCATTTTTTGCCAAGGCCACACCTTCTTCGTTGAGTATGATCTTCGGGAATTCGGGGAGGACCGATTCGAGAGGGATAAAGATTTTCTCGATCTTGGTCTCCTGAACTAATTTTCCTAGAGCCTCCAGGGTTATGCTCGATTGGATATGGAAGTCTCCTATGGCTGTCCTCTTGAGCTGAGAAAGATGGGCCCCACACTGCAAAGATTGGCCCAGGTCATGGGCCAATGATCGCATATAGGATCCCGATGAACACGCGGCTTCGAACTCTATAAAAGGGGGATCATACGACACCAGTCGAAAATAGTAGATTTGGATTGTAACAGGCCTTGGTTTCACGTCTTGGTTTTTTCTCGCCAAAACATACAGGGGTTTGCCCTTAAATTTTTTTGCCGAGAAGAGGGGAGGAATCTGTTCGATCTCACCTGTGAGATCCGCCATGTATTTTAAGAGCGTCTCCTCGGAAGGGAAGTTGGCTTTTTCAGCAGTGGAAGGTGTGCCATCTGCATCATATGTGTTTGTCGCAAACCCCAATCTGATCTGTCCTCGATAGACTTTATTGAGTTTAGAGTAGAACGAAAAAAATCGTGTGGCTTTACCTACGGCCACGATCATGAGTCCGGTCGCCATGGGATCGAGGGTGCCGAAATGACCCACTTTTTGGATACCCAGTATTTTTCTCACCTTTTGGACAACATCATGAGATGTGAGTCTTGGGGGTTTGTTAATTAATAGAATTCCATCCATAGATACTTTCTATGACTATAACAAAAATATGAGCTTATGTGGATGGATTATCTGGATTTGATTTTATGAGTTTTTCTACAGTCTGTGGGATGTCCCTCAATAGTTGTTCATAGTTGCCCAATGCTGTAAAGCCTGCAGCGTGCAGATGGCCACCACCACCAAAATGCTCTGCGACCATCGCTGAATTGGCATTGCCTTTTGACCTGAGGCTGACTCGGTATGTATCTTTCTCCATCTCTTTAAAAAAGAGA
Source organism: Candidatus Aminicenantaceae bacterium (assembly GCA_049674205.1). Taxonomy (GTDB): domain Bacteria; phylum Acidobacteriota; class Aminicenantia; order Aminicenantales; family Aminicenantaceae; genus WTAW01. The sequence continues at coordinate 9,694 of JBATYS010000255.1, read as the reverse complement.
ACCATCTCTACGTCCTTTATAGACCGGGCTAGTGTAGTGATATCTTCCGTATCGATCTCTCTAAGGTTTAAATCTTCCAGATTCTTTTTGAACATAGTGATGATAGCAATGTTTCCTTTTTCATTCATGGTAAGTGTTGAGAGGACCTGACCGAGAAGCTTTATTTTTTCCGGAGAATTGTTGTTAAAGAGCATCTCTGACATTTTGATCGGGTTCGCTCCGTGTTTGATCAGTTTGTAGGAAACCTCGAACGATTGAGCTTTTGTGTTCGAGAACTGGAAAGATCCCGTATCGGATACGATCGCACAATAGAGATGGTTGGATATCCTTGGCGTGAATTCGATGCCCAGTTTTTCTCCCAGGGTGTAAGCCAGACATGCCACAGCAGGAGCCTCTGGATCCACCCAGTTGATATCTCCGTAATAGTCATTGGAATGATGGTGGTCGATGTTTATTTTAAAGGCATCGTCCAGATGGACCTGTCCGGATCGAGACACATTCGCACATTCCAGCAGAATAATAATATCATAGTTGCTCGGAGGAATCTGACCTATTGTGATGTTCTCGATATCCGGGAAGTTATTGAATGGGACGGGTGTATTGTCCTTATTGACGAGTGCGACGTTCTTTCCTAAGGATTTTCCCATGAAATAGAGAGCGAGTCCTGTGCAAATGGAATCTCCATCAGGGCGTAGATGTGACGTGATGGCAATGCTCTGACTTTCGTGTATTTTTTGGCTTATCGAATCAACCGGATCTTTCATTTTTTTTTAACTTTTCTAGCAGCGCATCGATCTTTTCTTCATAGCTGAGGATTGGGTCGTAAGAAAAAATTAGCATGGGATTATACTTTAAATTTGTTCGAGAGGCAATATGTTTTCTGAAATAACCCATTCTCTCATTCAACACCTCCAATATCTGCTCTTCCTGTTCTTTTCCGAAGAGGCTGAGGTATACATGGGCAGTTTTAAGATCTTTTGTGATCTCTAGGCGAGTGATGGTGATGAGGCTGGATTCAAACGTATCTCGGACAGTGTCGATAAGAATCTGACTGAGAACTTCTTTGATGAGGCTTGATACTTTTTTTTGTCTCCGGCTTTCTTCCATTATGCTGCTCTTTGTTTAGAAGTCTCCATCCTGGAGAAAACATATTTTTACTTTATTCCCTTCAAAAAAAGAGGATGTCTGTCTTAATAATCTCACCCTCAATATTTTCTTCTGCATCGGTTATGATCTTCTGGAAGATGGACTCGATCATCATTTTCCGATTGTTCAACGTGACTATACCGATTTTAGACCTCTGCCATTTGTCAAGATAATCGAGTTCTGCAAAGGCCACATTGTATTTTTTTTTCACCCGATCCTTAAAACTGACGATTGTCTTGCGTTTTTCTTTCAAAGAATGGGAGTAGGGGAGATAGATCTCCAGTGATAGAAATCCTATAACCATTCCGACATCACTCGGGCATAACTTTTTCGATGATGAAGGCCTCAATCGCATCGCCTTCTTGGATATCCTTAAATTTTTCGACACCGATACCGCATTCGTAATCTTTCTTGACTTCGGTAACGTTATTCTTAAGATGTTTGAGGGAGGAAATCTTTCCTTTGTGGATGACTTCGTCATTCCTGATTATTCTCACTTCAGCGTTACGGGAAATTTTTCCTTCGGTGACAAGGCATCCTGCAATGGATCCAATCCGCGGGATGTGAAAGATTCTGCGGACCTCAGCCCTTCCCAGGGATGTCTCCTTGGATATGGGATCGAGAAGTCCAGTCATAGCCTTCTTTATATCATCTGTCAGTTGATAAATGACATTGTAGCTCCTGATCTCAACCTTCTCTTCCCTCGCCATATCCAGAAGAGCCTGTTGCGGTTTGACATTATACCCGATTATGATGGCATTCGATGCGGATGCAAGCATGATATCAGATTCCGATATTGTTCCTGTCGCAGCATGGTATATCTTTATTTTTACTTTATCCGTGCTGAGGTTGGGCAGAGTATCTTTGAGGACTTCGACGGACCCATGAACATCGGCCTTAATGATGAGGGGAAGTTCTTTCACATCGCCTTCCTCGATCTTTTTGAAGAGCTGATCAAGTGTGAGGTGTTCTGGTCGTGTTAGTTCCTCTTTTTTGACCAAAGAGAGGCGATATCGAGCGATCCTTTTGGCCGCTTCCAAATCTTTGACGACCTGAAAATAGTCTCCGGCATTCGGGACTTCTGAGAATCCCAACACTTCGACCGGCATGGAGAGCTCCGCTTTTTTTATAGATTTTCCCTTTTCATTGAACAGGGCCCTTGCCTTACCGTAACAAATCCCGGAAACGAAGGCTTCTCCCTGATTCAATGTTCCCTGCTGGATAATGACTGTGGCGACAGGTCCCTTTTGGGAGTCAAGCCGCGCTTCCAGTATGACTCCTTGCGCAGGTACCATGGGATTTCCCTTGATCTCCATGACATCGTTCAGGAGAAGGATCATCTCCAAGAGCTCGTTCAAATTCGTTTTTTCAGTAGCAGAGATGTCAACACTCACCACATCCCCTCCCCATTCCTCGATCAAAAGTCCTTCCTTCGATAGTTCTTTTTTTGCTCTGTCAAGATCGGCTTCGGGTTTATCGATTTTATTGATCGCCACGATAATCGGCACACCAGCCGCTTTAGCATGGTTTATGGCTTCTTTTGTCTGAGGCATCACTCCATCATCTGCAGCGACAACGAGGATAACGATATCTGTGACCTTCGTCCCCCTTGCTCTGAGTTGAGTGAAGGCTTCGTGGCCAGGAGTGTCGACAAAAGTGATTTTTCTGTCATTGTGAAGGAGCTGGTAGGCACCGATGTGCTGTGTGATGCCGCCCGCTTCTTTTTGAACTAGGTTAGATTCCCTGAAAGCATCGAGGAGTGTTGTCTTTCCATGATCGACGTGTCCCATAATTGTGACGACAGGAGGCCTCTCCACCAAGTTTTCGGGTATGCTCTTCGCTTTTTTTTGTATATATTCCTCTAAAGAGATCAAATCTATGTCCACCTCAGTGATTTGAGAGACAGCATCGATCAACGATGCATTCAAAGTATCATTGACTCCCACGTTGAACCTCTTTTTATTGAGATTGTTAATGAGGTCTTTGGCTTTGATCCCGATTATCTCACTGACTTCCTTGATATTCATACCTTCTATGATCTGAACTTCCTTCGGATTTTTTGTGGCGGTTTCTTTCGAAGTTTTTGCTGTCTTCTTTTTGGTTTCCGTATTCATGATTTGTGTATCTCCATGTGTGCGATCATGCGACATTTATTGGTTTTTGATTTCAATCTTCCAACCCACAAGCCTTGAGGCGAGCCGGACATTGATCCCTCTTTTGCCGATGGCAAGGGAAAGATTGTCCTTAGAGACAATAGCCTGTAATGTCTTTTCCTGCTTATTTAAGATGAGGACTTTCTCTACTTTTGCGGGGCTCAGTGCAGATTTTGCATAGACAATAGGATTATCTGACCACTCGATTATATCGATTTTTTCCCCAGATAATTCATCGCTGATCGCAAGGATCCTGTTTCCTTTGACTCCTATGCATGCGCCAACAGGATCGATGTCCTTCTCATGGCTTAAAACCGCAACTTTGGACCTTTCACCGGGCTGACGGACGATGTCTTTGATCATGATATTCCTATTAGCGATCTCTGGGGTTTCTAACTCTAACAGTTTTGCTAAAAACTGGGGGTCACTTCTGGAGACAAAGATTTGAGGTCCCTTGGTATCTTTTAGTACTTGAATGATTACGGCCTTGACTCGGTCTCCTCTTCTGAAGTCTTCCGTGGGCAGCTTTTCACGATAAGGGAACAGGATCTCTGCTTTGTTGATTTCGAGGATCATGTTTTTGTTTGATTCAAACCGTCGGAGGACTCCTGTTAAAATCTCACCTATCTGAGGTGCGAATGTTCTGTAAATTTTTTCTTGCTCCGCATCTCTGACTTTCTGCAAGATCACTTGCTTGGCTGCTTGAGCTGCGATTCGGCCTAGAGTTTCTGATGGGAGGTCTATCTCGATATAATCACCAACTTTGGCACTTGCATCGATCTTTTTTGCCTCTTCCAGAGAGATCTCTTTGGATATGTCTTGAGGATTTTTTTTGATTAGTTTAGTGGAATAAACCCGCAGGTCGCCTTTTTCCGGTTTAAAGATGACATCGATCTTCTCGTTCAGGTTGTAGTATTTTGACGAGGCAACGCGGAGAGATTCTTCGATGGCGTTTACGATAACATCCGTCTCTACACCTCTTTCTTTACTCAACTGAACGATTGTGTTCCAGGCGTTTACTTTCATCTTTGAGGTCCCAATACAATCCAAAAATCGGCTGCAAAGAGGCGTGAATTATAACTGAAAAATTGAAGAATATCAAATCACTGTCAGAGGATGAGTGGAGCGAAGACAAGGCTGACGACAGCCATGAGTTTGATCAGAATATTCATGGAGGGACCGGATGTATCTTTCAGGGGATCTCCCACTGTGTCGCCGATGACGGCAGCGGCATGAACCGCAGTCCCTTTTCCACCCAAATGACCCTCTTCGATCCACTTCTTCGCGTTATCCCATGCGGCGCCTGCATTGGCCATATAGATGGCCAAGAGAACACCGGAGGCTGTTGCCCCGGCCAGGAATCCTCCCAAAGGTTCTGGCCCCATGATAAAACCGACAAGAAGAGGGGTGATCACCGCAAGGAGACCGGGAACGATCATTTCTACGAGAGCACTGTTCGTGACAATGTCGATACAACGGTCGGAATCAGGTTTGGCCTCACCTTCCATAAGACCCTTGATTTCCTTGAACTGCCGCCGGATCTCGGTCACCATCTTATCTGCTGCCCGACCCACCGCTTTCAGTGTATATGAGGCAATCGCAAATGGCATGAGAGCGCCGATAAGCATGCCGATGAATGTCTCAACATTTGTCAAGCTGATTGTGGTGAGGTTGGTCGTTTTTTGATAGGCAGAGAAGAGAGCCAACGCCGTCAGTGCCGCAGATCCTATGGCAAAGCCCTTCCCGATGGCGGCAGTTGTGTTGCCGGATGCATCGAGCTTATCTGTGATCTTTCGTATTTCAGGACCGGCCTTTGACATTTCCGCGATTCCACCGGCGTTGTCCGCGATGGGTCCGTAAGAGTCTGTCGTCATGACGATCCCTATGGTTGCGAGCATACCCACAGCTGCAAGAGCTATTCCATAGAGTCCTCCCAATTTGTGGGAGACGAATATGGCAGCAGCAATAGTGAGGAGAGGGAGGATCGTGCTCTGAAACCCGATAGCCATTCCCATGATGATGGTGGGTGCACTTCCTGTCTGAGCGGTTTTGGCCAGAGTTTTTATAGGAGGGCCTGATGTGAAGTATTCACTCTCTAGTCCGATAAGAACACCGGCGATCATGCCACTCACAACAGCATAGAAGATATTCAAGTTTCCTAGAAGGGCCTTCACGCAGAAAAAAGCCCCGACAAGAAAGAGTGCAGCACTGATGTATGTTGAGTTCCTCAACGCGGATTGGGGATTAAAATTCTTCAGTATTTTTATGGAGAATACCCCGATGAGTGAGCAGAAGAGACCCACAACGATGAGAAGAAGCGGGAGGGACATGTGATTCACCGCGGGTGTTAATGTGGCACCGAGGGCCATGGATGCGATGACAGAGCCGACATAGGATTCGAAGAGATCCGCTCCCATACCTGCAGTATCACCCACGTTATCTCCGACGTTATCTGCAATAACTCCAGGATTTCGTGGGTCATCTTCCGGGATGCCAGCTTCTAGCTTTCCGACAAGGTCTGCGCCCACATCAGCACTTTTAGTGTATATCCCCCCTCCGACACGTGCGAAAAGAGCCACGGAACTGGCCCCCATGGCAAAACCGTTGATAATGATGGGATCTTTGGTGAAGAAATAGAATAAGCTGAGTCCTGCGACTCCCAGAGCAGCGACAGATATCCCCATAACAGCCCCGCCTTGGAAGGCTACCGTTAGTGCTTGTGCGGCTCCATTTGAAATCGCAGCTTGTGTCACCCGCACAGCGGCACGCGTCGAGGCCTTCATCCCGATAAATCCTGCCAGCATGGAACAACCGGCACCTGTGATGAAAGCCAGGCTTGTGTATATAGAGAAGAGCTTCCATAGGACGATAAACAGGACCAATACAAAAACCGTAATGAAAAGGTATTCTCTTTTTAAAAAAACCATAGCTCCGGAATGAATGGCTTCGGCGATTTCCTGCATGACTTCATTACCCTTGGGGTAACTCTTAACCAGAAAATATATGCTGATAGCGATCATCAGGCCGATAAGTCCGATGATATAGGAATAAGGGATCAAATCGAGTAGTGTCATCTTCAATTCCTTTAAAAAATTTAAGACTTTATAGCACAAAAGTTATGACTTTTCAATCAACTCTTGAATCTCGCCGCTCAGTGAATAAGGGCCGCAGGAGGTGATGCGGACGTCAACAAACTGGCCGATGACATCAAGATCGGAGTGGAAGTTCACGACCTGATAGGCTTCGTTCCGGCCTGAATATCTCCGGTGATCCTTCTTGCTCTTCCCGATACAGAGGACTTTTTCCGTTTTCCCGATCAACGAGGAGTTGTGTTCCAGTTGGATTTGTTTTTGAATATCTTGAACGGCTAAAAGTCTATCTCTTTTGACAGCAAACGGAACAGAATCCTCGGTCTTGGCTGCGGCGGTCCGAGGACGTGGTGAATAGCGAAAAGAAAAAATATTGGTGAAGCGGACGGTTTTTAATACCTCGATGGTCTGTTCAAAGTCATCTTCCGTCTCTCCTGGGAAACCAACAATAATATCTGTACTGAAACTCATATCCGGCAAAAAAGATCGGAGCATCTGGATTTTTTCGAGATATTCTTCCTTTGTATAGCCCCTGTTCATTTTCTCGAGGACATCAGAAGAACCCGATTGTAATGGAAGATGAAGCTGGTGGCAGATCTTTTTTGCCTCCTTTATGGTTCTGGCAAGGCTAGCTGGTAGATCTTTGGGATGGGATGTCAGAAACCGGATCCACTGGATGCCTTCGATGCGGTTGACTCCTTTCAGAAGGTGCTCGAAGGAAAATCCTGTCTCGGGATCTCTATACGAGTTAACATTCTGGCCGAGGAGCTGGATTTCGAGATACCCTTCCCGGGCCAATTGTCTGATCTCCTTGAGGATGTGCCGCTCCGGCCTGTGCTTTTCCCTCCCCCTTGTAAAAGGGACAACACAATAGGCACAAAAATTATCGCATCCCTCCATGACAGTGGAATAAGCGCTGATTTTCCCCTTTCTGTGAACCTTGGATGATGGCACCTCATGCCACTCTCGTCTCCAACGAGTGGACACGATCTTTTCATCTGTTTGGTTTGCGAGGATATCCTGTATCTGCCCATAGTTATCCGGCCCCATCACAAAATCTATAACGGGCTTCTCTTCGATCAGTCCGGAGCGATAGAGTTGGGCCACACATCCCACAACCCCCACGGTGATGTCTTTTTTCCTCTTAAGGTCTCCCAAACGACCTAAAAGCGAGTAGAGCTTTTCCTCAGATTTTTGACGAACAGCACATGTGTTGATGATGATGATATCGCTGCTTTCTATCGAATCCTCAGGCTGTGCGCCTTCATCCCTGAGTAATCCCGATATCCGCTCAGAATCGTTCTCGTTCATCTGACATCCATAGGTATGGATGAAAAATTTTTTATTGGCCAATCGCAAACCAGGGCTTTTCAATTATTTTTCCATACGAAGGTTGTGTTGGAGCATCTCTTTGGCGTTTTGAAGAGCGGCTTGGGTGATGTGGCTTCCCGCTGAAAGCCTTGCGATCTCCTCGATCCGTTCATCAAAAGAAAGTTTTTTTACTGTAGTGAAAGTCCTGTTGTTTTTGATCGCTTTATCGATCTTAAATTGATGGGTGGCAAATGATGCGATCTGGGGGAGATGGGTGATACAAATGACCTGATTTGTCATCGCCAGATCTCTGAGTCTTTGTGCGACAAATTCTGCTGTTTTCCCTCCGATACCGGAATCGATCTCATCGAAGATCAAAGTCTTGCCTGTTTCCGTGTCTTTGCCGATCGTTTTTAATGCGAGCATGATTCGGGAAAGCTCCCCTCCGGAAGCGATCTTGCGGAGAGGCTTTGGGTCCTCGCCAGGATTGGTGCTCAGGAGAAATTCTACTTTTTCATTTCCCGTGCTTTGAAGAGTGTGTTTTTGTGTGATCTCCGGCGTGTTTGAAGTGAGCGCTATTTTCAACTTTGCCTTCTTCATTCCCAGATATCCGATTTCCTTCTCGATCCTCTTCTCCAGGTCTCGGGCACATTGGGCCCGCAACAAAGACAGCTTGCGGGCGTTCTTTATGTATTCTTGAAAACACGATTGGATCTCTTTACTGAGATCATTCAATTTTTCTCGACTCGTACTCAGCTCATCATACTCCTTTTTTATTCTCTCGAGATGAGAGAGGATCTCTTCGATGTCTTTGCCGTATTTGCGTTTCAAATCTTCGATCTTACTCAAGCGCTCTTCAAGGGATTCCAAGTTTTCTGGAGATGCCGAATGTTTCTCGTTAAAATCTATCAGGAAATTTGAAAATTCCTTGATCGTGATGGCAAATTGACTGATGGCCTCATTCGTCTCCTTGAACTCTTCGGCGAAAGCCGCCAGCTCGTCAGATATGCTCTGTAGCCGTGACAGGAGTGAGGATATGGAGTTTTCCTTGACGAAGGCAATCCCCATCGCATCTTCTACCAGAACACGAATCCTCTCAGCATTTTTAAGGATATTCCGATCTTGACGGAGCTCTTCTTCTTCACCACGAACGAGATGGGTCTTTTCAATCTCGTTGATCTGAAATTCGAGAAAATCGAGACGCTGCCCTCTTTCCCTCTCTTTCTGTTCGAGCTCTTCCTTCTCTTTCATGAGTCTCTTGAAGTCGTGAGTTATCCTCGAGAGCTCTTTTCTGAGAGGAGAGGCATTTGCATAAGAGTCGAGATAATCCAGTTGGTACTCGACCTTTTGAAGGAAAACATGATCGTTCTGGCCAAAGATATCAACCAAAAGACCTCTGATATCTTTAAGTTTTTTTATAGGAATAAGTGTTCCGTTAACATAGCCTTTTTCTGTTTTTTTCTCTGAGATCCTGCGTTGAATGAAGATATCTTTGTCAGGTTCTGGAAAAAGTTCATCCAAAAACTCGTTTTTTTTCGTTGTGCAGAAAATCGCCTCGATGGATATCTCCTCTTCACCTGTTCGGATCATATCTTTTGAGCTTTTTTCTCCAAGAACAAGCAGGATGCCGCCGATGATAATGGATTTTCCGACACCCGTTTCTCCAGTGAGGATAGAAAAACCTTCTTCGAAGTCTAATTCAAGATCTTCGATCGTTGCGAAGTTCTGAATGTGGAGCGACCTAATCATTTCATGCTTTAACCTGAACTATTCATAAAAAATGTCGATATTTTCTTCAACCAAAGCCTTATCGATCATTTACATTATTCTTCCAGTAAATCACTTTGACAATTTCGTTTTCAATGTACTTTCTATTCATAATCGACATTTTTTACCTTTCAGGCGAGCCGATCTCACCGTATAGGCTTCGTTGCAAAGGATTTGCGGTAGATAACTACAGCTGCATCCTTTGCGCCTTTCCTCTACGGCAACCTC
>JBATYS010000254.1:0-2881 GCA_049674205.1 Candidatus Aminicenantaceae bacterium | reverse complement strand
AAAAACAGCGTAACCTTCCTGTTCCAGATTCTCCTTGATGAGCTTGCGCTGTAAAGGATCATCTTCCACAACCAATAGATTCGCCTTACTCATATCAGCCTCCAGGAATGCGGATAGTAAAAGTAGTGCCATTTTGGGCGCTGCTGACAAGATCGAGATCGCCCCCGTGGGCCTCCACAATTTTTTTTGTGAGATACAGACCGATTCCCATGCCACCTTTCTTCTTGGAATAGAAGGGCTCAAAGACCCGTGTCTTCTCCTCTTCATCCATGCCCCTGCCCGAATTTTTAACCGAAATGAAGACTTTTTTTCTTACCTTTTTGACCGTTATGTCCACGTTTCCCCCTTCAGACGCCTCGATCGCATTCTTGACTATGTTATGGATGGCTTGGCTCAAAAGCACTCTATCGGCAAAAAGAGTCACAGAAGAATCCTGCGAATACTGAATATCCACTCCCTTTTCTGTCGCTATTTTTTTCAGAGATTCCTGAACAGATTTAATCTCACCCTCTAGAGGAAAGGCGTCCTTGCTGAGTTCGATGGGTTTCAGCGAAGAAGAGAATTGGTCGACGATCCTCGAGATCTTTGCCACTTCTTTTCTGCCTGAGACAATGGTCTCAGAATCTGAGGAAGGACCTTTTTTTGTGAGCAATTCAAAAAGCAGGGAGAGACTGTTGAGAGGATTCTTGATCTCATGGGCCACACCGGAAGTCAGAGCAGAAATCTCTCTGTAGCGTTCCTTCTCTTTTTTCTCCTCTTCAAGTTCGCTCTTTTTATCCATGTAATGGATCTGAAGCTGATAGAGCCCAACGGAAAAGACAATCCCCACAACGATGATCAGGCCAAAGATCAGATAAAAATTCCTCCGAGAATGGGCCATCATCTCTTGGAGGTCATTCATGGAATATCCCAAATAGAGGTAATAGGTTTCCCCTTCTGGCAAAGTAAAAGAAGAAAAAGAGTTGAAAATTTTTCCCGCAGGCGAATTGATGATCCAGGAGCCCTGCATTTGCATGGATTCCTTCGATATCGGGAGATACCCCTCAAACCGAGATTTCCAGCTCAGGATCTCTCTGCTCTCATTGAAAAGAGCCATATAATAGATGTTCTCTTCATTTGTATAGAGATCAAAGACTTTGTCGGCTTCATAATCCTCACCTAAAAAATGAGAGAAATTCACCTTGAGGATCTCCGCCGTTGCCCGCAGTTGTTCCTCGACCAAGCCTTCGACCTTTTTTTTGATGTAACTCCGATTCAGGGATGAAAAGGCAAAAAAGATGACAACAAATCCCACTACAGGCAGGTAAAAGAAAAGAAGGTAGTTCTTTTTCTTCAAAATTTCTTGATGCCTTTGCCTCTTCTCCGGCCTTTTTCGCCCGTCTGGCCTCCCTGCCAGTTGGGGAATCCGTGCTTATCGCGGAGAACGAGAGTCTCACCCTTGAATCGGACTTCTCGAGCAATGATATTCATTTTTTTTCCGTCTGTTGTGTAGAAGGACCCAATGACCGTTAATCCCTCTCCTTTGTGGAAATCCTGCTCGAAAAACCAGGCCGGACTCACTTCCACATTGTAGACAATGTGTGTGCCTTTTTCCTCGAGTATGAGGACTAAAAACGGGGCAGAATCTTTGTATCGGGGTTCCATGACGATCTCCTGGATCGTTCCTTCCACTTGTCTTTCGCTGTCGATGTTGTAGAAATGCTGGGGAGTCTGAGCAAAAGGAAGTCCAGCTATAACCCCCAAAAACCAAAGAGAAAAAATATAAGTTCTTTTCCTCATTTTCCCTCTCCATAAAAATGGTCCCATGTGAGTCCCACGGTCAAATAATTCCCTTCCCAGTCGTAAAAGGGATCATTGGAACGATTGTCCACATAGGAATAGGACAGGAACAGCGTGATCCTGGCAAAATTTTTCTTCACACTCACTCCCAATTGACTGCGCTGATCGTTCCGAGTGAGACCCAGTGGCTCTCCATCCAGACTCAGGCTCTCTATTCCCGGGAATTCCTTGTCTGTATACTTAAAATCCACTTTCATTTCCACATTCCAGGGCATAAGAAAAGACACTTGACTTCCTATTTGAATCCCACTCCATGAGAATCGGTCATAGGAAGGGTTCTCAACCATGTAGAATTCTTCAACAAAATCAAAGGGATTCTCACCGGAGAGCACCCACTGTTTCATTCCAGTCAAGTTTATACCGATCTTATTCCCGATTCCCTGAGCGAGCAAAAAACCCGCAGAAAAAACCTGGATGCCCTCTCCTCCTTCTTGTTGAGTAGAGACAGGCACATCAGGAGTATCATATACATTCCCCATCCCTGCATGTTTTCCTCTCCCCTTTCCCTCCTGGGGGGAGGGCATCTCCACAGGAGCCTCTGTGATTGCTGTTTGGTAGGGCTGCAAAAAATATTTATAGCCCCAGTTCATCTCGGCTTTTAATGTCGTTTTTGTTGGGAAATACTTGTCCGCCGAGACAAAAAGAGAATGGCTGATATAATCAAAGATCGAAGTTCTGTAGTTTTTGTACTCTAGGGTGTAATTCGATTTTAAAATGGACGTTTGACTCAAGTAGCTTTTCAGGGCGATATAGCCGTTCAAAGAAAGATAATTATAGTCGCTGTAATCGGATTTATAAAAATATCCCCGCCCCATAAGGGAGAAATACAGAGCGGATTTCTCATTCAATGGCTGCAGATAATCCAGGCCGAGATCCTGACTGTAATATGCAATATCAGAATTTTCAAAAAGATGAGAATACTCGCCAAAGGCAAAAAGAGAAAGTCGTGAGAAGTTCTTATCTATGGAAAAGCTCATATTGGACAGATGATCCGGCTCGGGGTAGGTGTTCTGGAAGAGATTATCCGTTATGTTTTGGAAGA
>JBATYS010000253.1:0-2019 GCA_049674205.1 Candidatus Aminicenantaceae bacterium | reverse complement strand
CTCTTTCTCCTCTCAAGGAGGCCGCAGACAAGGGGGTCGATGTTTTTGTCGTGCCTGGGAACCACGAGCGCTCGCGCATTCCTTTCTGGATACTGAGCATGCATCCGTTTATCCATATCTTTGATGTTCCGCGGACCTTTATTTTGGAGCGGAGGGGAATCAAACTGGGCATAGCCGGTTTTCCCTACTGGCGGGATAATGTACGCGCCCGGTTTCCCCTTGTGTGCGGAGAAACTGGCTGGAAAGAAAAACAGAATAGCTGCGATGGGATGATCCTCTGTGTGCACCATTGTTTTGAAGGGGCGACTGTGGGTCCCGGAAACTATACTTTCCGGAACAACGATGATGTGATCCGGATCAAAGATGTTCCTGAAGAATTCCTGGCAGTCCTTTCCGGGCACATCCACCGCTTCCAGGTGTTGACCAGAGATCTTCAAGGTAAATCCGTAAAGACTCCCATTCTCTATCCTGGCTCGATAGAGCGGACATCTTTTGCCGAGAAGGACGAGCCAAAATGTTGTCTGAAAATCGAGTTGAGAAAAAATGAAGGAGTGGATAAAGAAGGAATGAATAAAGCTGGTCGGCTTGCCCTATCCTGGGAATTCGTCAAGCTGCCTGCCCGGCCCATGGTCCGTGTGCATATTTCTGCAGACGGGCTGAGCAGAGATGACCTCAAAGACTACATCAGCCATATTTTAAAAGAACTCGATCCTGAAAGTGTCGTTAAACTTCACATGGAAGGTCAAATCCGTGAAGATGCGCTATCTATTCTAAGAGCAAAATCCCTACGGGCTCTATCACCTAGCCAAATGAACGTCAGCCTGAGGTTTTCCCAATCTATAGAGAAGCAGTATTAAGATTTTTAATATTGTTCATAAACGATATTCAATATATCGATAACATGAGCTCACCAACGTTTTTAATTTTTGGAAAATTCTAGGATGGCGATGATCTTAGCCTCTCAACGATTTGGGGAAGAACTGTTCCTGCCTCCTCATGGATGACATAGTCCGCAAGTTGATCCATAGGTGTGGGATCTTTATTGATGATGACCAGGCCTGCGCCTCTTTGCTTGGCAGTAACAGGAAGGTCGGCGGCTGGATAGACGATGAGAGAACTCCCCACGGCAATCAGAAAATCACAGCAGTCTGCCTCTTCATAAGCCCTGCCGATAACCTCCGGATTTAAGGATTCGCCGAAGAAAATCACAGCGGGCCTCAGTACTCCCTGACATTCCTGGCAGAGAGGCGGGATCTGCTTATCCAATATCGGGATAACGGCCTCCATCGGGTATTCTTCACCGCAGTTCATGCAGTTGATGATGCGTGTTGTCCCGTGCAGCTCGATCACCGATGTGGAGCCCGCTTCCTGGTGCAGGCCGTCGATGTTCTGAGTGATCACTGTCTGCATATGCCCCATTTGTTCCATTTCTGCCAGAGCCAGATGCGCCTTATTGGGAACCACTGTATTGAGCATCGGGTAGCGGACGTCTCGAAAGAAACTCCAGTAGTAGGAAGGATCTTCCTTGAAATAGTGGATGTTGGCGTAGCGGTTGGGGTCGTATTTCGTCCAGAGGCCGCCTGCCCCCCTGTAGGTGGGGATCCCACTTTCTGAAGAGATGCCAGCCCCTGTGAAGGCAATCACATGTTGCGACTTCAGTATGTCTCGAGAGATAGCGTTGTATACATCATCCATGAGATTCGCACTCCTTTTTCTTCTTCTCCTGCCTCTCCCTATCCCTCTGTTTGTATTCCATCTCAAACTGCTCCCTGAGTTTGTACTTGCAGATTTTCGCCGAGCCCGTTTTAGGCAGGCAATCTGTGAAGATCACTGTTTTGGGTGCCTTAAAAGGAGCTAAACGCTCTTTACAGAAGTGTATAATCTCCTCCTCCTGGACATCTTCGTCCTCTTTCAATACGACGGCAGCTGTCACTCTCTCGCCCCAAACCGGATCCGGCAAACCAAAAACAGCCGCCTCCAAAATACTCGGGTGTGCGTAAAGCACATCGTCGACCTCGA
>JBATYS010000252.1:0-3279 GCA_049674205.1 Candidatus Aminicenantaceae bacterium | reverse complement strand
CTCTATTCATCGCAACACCATTCGACGATTCGCCATCAAAGAAGGATATTACGAACAGACAACCGAAGAGAAGTCAAAGCCATGTATCCGCTTTGAGATGGACTCTATAGGCGCCCTCTTTCAACATGACACATCTCGCCATGTCTGGTTGCCTCATTCAGGCAGACACCATGATCTCCTCATGACCAAAGATGACCACTCACGAGTCATTACAGGGTTCTCATTGAGAGAAGTGGAGAGCGCCTGGGAACACATCTGTCTGGCTCGTAAAGTCTTTGAGCAATATGGTCGCCCTCTGGCCTATTATGTGGATCGTCACAGCATCTTTAAATTTAATCTCGGCTCCGCTTGCATTCATTACACAAGGCGTATCTCTGAAGAAGAGGGCAAGGTCCAGTTCAAAAGGGTCCTCAGTTCCTTGGATATATCCGCCCTTTATGCCCAAGATGCAAAGTCCAAAGGGAAAATCGAAAAGTCATTCGACTATTTCCAAAGACGCCTTCCTTTTGAGTGTGAAAGATATCAGGTAAAAACGGTCAGAGAAGCAATAAAAATACTCACTGATCTGGTAGATTTTTATAATGTCAAAAGAGTCCATATGGAAACAGAGGAAATACCCATAGAGCGATGGAAAAGAGCGGAGAAAGATAAAAGGAGCAAGCTTAGACCTATGCCCTCAGATTTAGATCTGGATGCCATCTTTTCCCTCCATTTTCCCAGAACTATCTATAATGATGGAACTATAAAGTTTCAAGGAAAATCCTACAAATTAAACCAGAGACCAGGAAGGAAAGTTATAGTGGCTTTTCAACCCGGTAGAAAATTAATGGCTCTCTACAATAATGAGAAAATCTGGCAATACCACTTCGAAGGATATCGATAGCAGCTTGATTCGATATGTCTGTTTTTGCGTTCCCAATGTCTACTTTTAAAAGTTACGTAACAGTATTTTATGTTTTTGTTGAAATATGTTCAGTTATTGATTAGAATCATAAACTCTAGTCAGAAATCGACTGGTACAACACCGAGAATGAAATTATCGGAAAATCGATCCAGGAAAAACAATAAAACCAAAAGAGTTTGTATTACCATCGCTATCGTCTTTTCCTTTGTGTTCCTTTCTGTTTGCTGCAAAAACTCTGTAAAAACTTCTGGCGAGGGAGGAAAAAAGACAAAGAAAATCGTCTTAAAAGTGGCCCATAATGGACCTGAGAAACATCCCTTCCAAATAGGCTATGAGAAGTTCAAAGAAGTTCTTGAAGCTGAGACAGAGGGCGCTGTAGAGGTGCAAATCTTTCCGAATTCACAACTCGGCTCTGAGGAAGAGGGCACTCAGATGGTGAAACTGGGATTGATCGCTGCAAATGCCTCCAGCACTGCGGGTGGCTTGTCCACTTCTGTCCCTGAGGCTGAATTGTTTAACCTCCCCTTTATTTTCCGGGACCTCGATCACTGTTACAGCGTCATCGATGGGCCCATAGGTCAAGATTTAGCCCGGATTGTGGAAGAAAAGCTCAATTGCCTGGTTCTCGGCTATTGGTTTTCGGGCATTCGGAATGTTTGGAACTCAAAGAGGCCTGTTCTGAGTCCCGATGATCTCAAAGGAATAAAACTCAGAGTGATGTCCAGTCCGATGCTGGTTGAATCCTTTAACGCATTGGGAGCTCAAGCCACACCTATGGCCTTCGGCGAGCTCTATTCGGCCCTTCAGACGGGAGTTGTGGATGGGGGCGAGACAGATCACCTCGACCTTCTTTATGAGAAATTTCATGAAGTGACCAAGTATGTCTCTTATACAAATCATATGTTTTTGGTGATCGCCCTGATCTTCAGTAAAAAAATCTATAATAAACTTCCCCCGAATGTTCAAGATGCTGTCCTGAAGGCGGGTAAAGCTTCAGTTATCGCCGAGCGAGAAGCTATGGACGATCTCACAGAATCTGCATTAACGGAACTCAAAGCTCTGGGATTGGAGTTTTTCGAGGTGGATAAAGCTCCTTTCCGGGAAAAGTTGGAGCGTGTTTACAGAAACAATGCTGAAAAGGTCGGTGGGATGGCACTCATCGAGCAGGTTATAAATACAGAGAATGACTAAAGATCCAAACACAACAACGTCAAAACCGCTTTGGAAGCAGCCGCTGGAATTGTCTTTGTGCATGATATTGGTCGCCATAGTGGGAGTGACATTCATCCAAGTCCTGTTCCGCTACATATTTCATCTGTCCCTTGCGTGGTCTGAAGAGCTGGCTAGATACCTGTTTTTATGGCTCGCCGCCCTTGCCTCTGCCTATGCATTCAAAACAAAGTCGCATTTTGCCTTGAGATTTCTTGTGGATCGTTTCGGGAAAAACCTTCAGAAAATAATGACCACGTTTGTCGCTTTTGTTGTCTCTGTATTCCTCGTGGTTTTTGTCTGGAAAGCCACGGAATTCACATTCAGCATGGCAAAACAGGTGGCGCCGAGCACGCAAATGTCCATGGCCGTGCCCTATTCTTCAGCAATAGTTGGCGGAGCTTTGATGCTCTATTATGTCCTTCGAAACTGGTGGTTAGATATCCGTAAAAAGGAAACGGCCGATAATCCTGCGCCGTAAGAGAAAACATGGGAATAGTCATATTCATCGTATTTTTTACAGCGCTTTTGTTATCCGTGCCTATCGGGATCTCACTCGGTGTGTCCGCATTGGCCGGTTTGATATACATATCTTTTGATCCTGATTTTTTTATTTTTCTTCCCCAAAAATTTATGTCTGGCCTGGATTCCTTTACATTGTTGGCCATTCCGTTTTTCATTTTGGCGGGTGCGATCATGTCTTACGGGGGTATTGCCCGCCGGATCGTTGACCTGACACTCGTGTTTTTCGGACGTATCCGAGGCGGCCTTGGTATTGTTGTCACGATATCCACCTTCTTTTTTGGGGCGATCTGTGGGTCAGGAAGCGCAAAAACAGCCGCCATAGGGTCTGTGATGTTTCCCGAAATGAAGAGGAATAAATATCCTGACGACTTTTCGACAGCTCTCTTTGCCTCGGCAGGTGGCGCGTCTTCCCTTGTGCCCCCATCGATCGACCTCATCATTATCGGAGTTGTGGCAAATATCTCTGTCGGCGGCCTGTTCGCTGCCGGAATACTCCCATCCGTTGTCAATGCTATCGCACTCATGACAGTCGTGTTTTTTTTCGCAAGAAAGCTTAATCTCCCCCTGGCACCTAAAATTGCCTTGAAGGAGAAACTCCGGATCGTCCGTGACGGGATCCTTCCCATGTTGATGATCGTGAT
>JBATYS010000251.1:0-2142 GCA_049674205.1 Candidatus Aminicenantaceae bacterium | reverse complement strand
GAGAATTTGAAGGATCCGGGAACCAGGGGGAACATGTCGTATAGGTCAAAAGGCTTGTAAGTGATACCGCGCAATTGATCTTCGGTGAGCTCGATGGGAATGGATGCCTCGTACTGATAGATTGTTTTCCCCTCCAAATCCGTGATCTGACCGTTGATCTTCAGGCTGGTGGTGTACTTGTCTTCATACTCGTGAACGGAAAATTTTTCAAGCTCTATGGAGTAGTGGACGAAATAATGGCCTGAGTCATCCTTAAGCACGCGAACAATGGAATCACTGGGTATGTAGTTGGCCGTGTACTCCACCTCTACGATATCTTTGTACATCAAAAATTTTTGAGCGTATATATCCTTGACCTCTTTTTCCGGAAGCGACTGTATGCTATTAAGGAGGATATCTGAGGCCAGAGATGGCCGACCAAAACGTGACGACTCTCCCGGAATGAGGGAGAGCGAGACTTGAGCCAGGTTGGGACTGACTTGCTTCAACTTTCTGAAAGCCTGGAGGTAATCGGCTTGGTCTCCGAAATAAGAGGTCAACAGGGCCTGTGGGCCATCCGATAAAGGACTGTAGAGGACATAGTCTCCCGACCCTCCTTTTTGGTAAAAAACGAGATGAAAACCTGCTGGCAGTCCATATTTGGTTAGGCCTTGGTAAAACCAGATCTCTAAATTGTAGATTTCTGTTTCTCCTGAAAACCTTTCGATATCATTGGGCTCCCCGAGAAGAATATAAAAACGACCGCGATCGGTTTTCCACCCTGGAATGGGGGCGGATCTTCCGAATGTATAGTTGGCATGCTGGATCCGCTTGTAGTGTTCTTCCCTAAACTCATTATTAGGTGTGCCCGGAGTGGGATCCCTCTGCTTCCAAAACGCTTCGATAAAAAGTTCGCGCTCTCTATCAGAGTCAAGCTGCAGAAAAACATCTTTTTCGAGGGACGTGATGATATAGACAACTTCCTCTTCAAGCCATTTTCTGAAGCTGGGAGGAAGATCTTCAGAGGAATTTTTCTGGGCAATTGTTAAAGGAGAATAAAGGAATAAAAAAATGATAAGGATTACAGCGTTTCTCGTTCTCATGTCTTAATCATAGCTCCTGAAAGCATCCTAGCCAAGGAATTCTCTTAAAACTCATGATACAAAAGTTCAAGCAAAAATAACAGTGTGGAGGCAGTTTCAGAGAAGTTTATTTCCTCTCAGCTTTCCCGACAATCTCACTGAGTCTTTTTTTGACATCCGGGTTCAATGGTTCTGTTTTATGATCAGCAAGGATCGTCTCAATTTTTTCTGAAGCGCGTTCAGAAAAATTCTTTCCACCCTTATCGAGCCAAGTTTCATAGTTCATGCGCTCGAAAAAACTTGGATACCAGCGTTCTCTATAATGCTTAAGTGTGTGTTTGGTCTTCAAATACTGACCGCCAGGGCCGGCTTCAGAGATAACATCCAGGGCCAGGGTTTCATCGTTCACCTCAAATTTCCTGAGAAAGCCTTTGATCCAACTGACGATCTCATCACAGAGGGTCAACTGAACGAAAGAGTAGGTGAGCCCCGACTCCATGTATCCCAGGTCATGAATGATGTTTCCTCCGGCTAGAGTTTCGACCACAAGACCCATTGCCGCCTCCGCGGCCGCCTGAGAATCCACCGTTTTTGCCTCGGTAGCTCCGGCTATGGAGAACATGGGAAGATTGTAAAAATGAGAGACGGCTTGCATGATTGTGCGCTCAGGCTCACAGTATGAGGTCACAAGAGTGCGCATGTCGAACGTCCCTCCTGGCGGCATTCCGGAAACGATAACAGGAGCACCCTCCCTTTTCAATTGAGAGAGCACCAGGCCGGCAAGGACACCTGAGTAATCCAGGACCACATTGGCAGCGGGCGTAACAGGACTTGTCACTGCCGCTGTGGAAGAAGGGAGATAGAGGCATGGAAGGTTTTTGGATGCCAGATAAAGCAGTTTCTCCAGTGCTTCTTTGTTGTGCAACAAACCTGAAACCGCATTGATATAGCAGGCAACCATGGGTTTCTGCCTCAAGGCCTCAGGCCCTCCCGCGACTTCTTCGGCCATTTGCACGGCATCCAGGCACCCCCCCAACTCATAGGTGACATAGATTATGGGCTTTGTGGTATGATTGAGCAT
>JBATYS010000250.1:0-6990 GCA_049674205.1 Candidatus Aminicenantaceae bacterium | reverse complement strand
GCATCGGGCAGAGGCTTTCAGAACATCGAGGAGAAGATCTGGAATATCGAAAAATCTTACGCAAACACGCACACGGAAGACGATTATTCCGGTAAATATTTGACGCAACTGCTCCACCAAGCCGAGTCAAAGATCAAAGAGCTGGTCAATGCGGGCCCGAATGGGAAGATCATCATGATCGGCTCGGGCACAACGGGTGCCCTTAAAAAACTGCAAGAGATCATCGGAGTTTACATCCCACCTGTTACGAGAGAGCGGATTATAAAATCCATCAGAGAGGCTGACATGACAGAGAGCGAGATTCTAGAAAGGATCGATAAAGAGCGACCCGTCGTTTTTATCGGCCCGTATGA
Source organism: Candidatus Aminicenantaceae bacterium (assembly GCA_049674205.1). Lineage (GTDB taxonomy): Bacteria > Acidobacteriota > Aminicenantia > Aminicenantales > Aminicenantaceae > WTAW01. Next base: position 6,637 of record JBATYS010000250.1, on the reverse strand, counting down.
ACATCACACCAATGAATTGATGTGGCGTGAAGCATATGCAGAGGTTGTGGTCGTCCCCTTCGACAGAGAAGGTCAGATCGACCTCGAAGAGCTCGAGAAACAATTGGCCGACACGAAATATGAGCACCGTCAAAAGATCGGGTCCTTCTCGGCTGGCTCGAACATCACAGGCATCAGGACGCGTGTGTATGATATCGCCAGGATTTGTCATGAACATGGGGCTCTGGTGTTTTTCGATTTTGCCGCAGTAGCCCCGTACGTGGAGATCGACATGAACAGGGACAAATACGCCTACTTCGATGCCATATTTTTCTCGCCTCACAAGTTTCTCGGAGGACCGGGCTCGAGCGGAGTCCTCGTCTTCAACGAAAAGATCTACCGCAAGGACCTCCCTCCGACCACTGCAGGAGGGGGGACAGTCAGATATGTCGGTTTCGCCGAACATGACTTTGCGGAAGATATCGAAACCCGGGAGAAGGCTGGCACACCCCCTATACTCCAAGCGATCAAAGCCGCCCTCGCCCTGGACCTCAAGGAAAAGATCGGGATCGACACGATCGAAGACATCGAAGCCAAGTACACAGAATATTTTATCGAAAAGCTCCGACAGATCGATAACCTCGAGATCATCGGCGATGTAGCCCCCTATAGAAGAGTGTCCATCATATCCTTTAATATCAAGCACAAAAACAAGATCCTTCACCCCAAGTTTGTCACAAAGCTCATAAACGACCTCTTCGGTATTCAATCCAGAGCGGGGTGCAGCTGTGCAGGGCCTTATGGCCACATCCTGCTGGGCATCGATGATGAAACCTCTGAAAAATTCAGGAGCCTGATCCTCAAAGGCAACGAGGGCATCAAACCCGGGTGGGTCCGCGTAAACATCCACTACACGCTGAGTCGGGATGATATCGACTACCTTATTAAAACCATCACATTCGTCGCCCGCTTCGGACATCTCTTCCTTCAGGAATATTCATTCGACATGAGGACCGCCGAATGGAGCCACAAGAGATTTGAGGAAGTTATTCCTGAATTTTCCATAAAAAATGATTTTGCGCCAAAACGCATGGATCTTACGGATCTTCCCAAGCTGCGGGAGTCATATCTTACGCAAGCAGAACAGGTCGCGTCGGAGTTGGAAAAACAAGAGGAAGCTCCCTTTGTGAAGGATGACGAAGAGATCGAGGAGCTTAAGTCTTTCTATTACATCCACAGAGGTTGAATCATCGCTACCGCACAAAGAAGGAGTGCTCTGTCCCTTCTTCGCTCCTGTCTGTCGCAGGAGGTGGCTCTGGTGAAAGCGCAGATATGGCATTCCGCAGCTCCGGTGTCATATCGATCTCCAACGATTTGATCGACGCCTCAAGCTGCTTGAGGTTTCTGGCACCTATAATGGGAGCGGTCACTGCCGGATGACCGGCCACCCAGGCCACACCCAAGCTTGCCGGATGGCAATTGTGCTGCTCGGCCAATGCTGTGAATCGTTCAGCCGTATCCAACATCCATTCCAGACTATACCGTGTTTCGTAGATCTTGCTCTCTATGAGACGCCCTGAATCGGGTCTCTTATTCGGACTGAATTTACCAGTTAGGAGTCCACCACCCAAAGGGCTGTAAGGAGTGACGCCCAGATTCTCCGACTGGGCCATTGGCAGAATCTCAACCTCTGCCTGTCGCTTCACCAGGTTGTACATGGGCTGAACGCATTCAAACCGTGCCCAGCCTTCCTTCCCCGATATGCCCAAGCCTTTTGCGACTTGCCACGCAGCAAAATTACTCGCGCCAGGATAAAGGATCTTCCCCTGCCGGACGAGGTCATCCAGAGCCCGGAGAGTCTCTTCCAGAGGAGTGCGTCCATCATAACGATGGATGAAATAGATATCGATATATTCTGTGGAAAGCCGTCTGAGACTATCCTCAACAGCAGTTTTGATGTGCTTGCGCGAAGCTCCTCTGGCATTCACATCCTCACTGGTCGGGAAATAACCCTTACTGGTGACGATAACTTTCTCACGGCAGTCTTTGATGAGTTTTCCCAGGATCTCCTCAGCAAGTCCACCTTGGTAGACATTGGCGCAATCAAAAAAATTTATGCCCTTCTCACGGCAGTAGTGGAACATTGCGGCGGACGTCTCTTCGTCCGCATCTCCTCCAAAAGACATAGTCCCAAAACATAGCTCTGAGACTAGAACGCCCGTATTCCCTAAATAAGTGTATTCCATGTTAACCTCTCATTGTCGTTTTATCTGTTAGAACACCAGCATTTTTACCAATTTTTTGCCATCTCGTCAAATTTCAAACAAAGATGACTGATATACGAGTGTCGCAACTAGTGTTCATACGATCACGAATTTAGAAATGCTCCAAAAAAGAAAAATGAGAGACGATGCTATTGAGAAAAAGGAAAAATTCCATTAATGTAATAACACTATGCTCAGCGAACTCAACTCCTATGATTTTCCGCCTTTTAGGCCTCCCAATGAGGCGAACAGCGCTCTCATCCGGATAACACGCGGATGTCCCTGGAATCGCTGCGAATTCTGCGCCATGTACAAACACCTGAAATTCGAGGCCAAACCGCTCCGGGAAGTGAAAGGGGATGTGGAACAAGCGCGCCAGATCTACGGCATGGCGGATACGATCTTTCTTGGCGACAGCGACAGTCTCGTTCACAAAGACCTTTCCGAGATCGTGGCTTTTATCCGGAAGACATTTCCAGAGACACAACGGATCACAACCTATGCCAGGGCAAAAACCATCCTCCACCGAAAAATGGATTATTTGAAGGCCGTTCGCAAAGCCGGCCTAAACCGACTCCACCTGGGCCTCGAGTCCGGGGATGAAGTAGTCCTCGAACGGTTAAACAAAGGGGCAAAACCGGAGGAGATGATCCAGGCGGGAAAAAAAGCCAAGGACGCAGGATTCGAGGTGTCTTTCTATGTGCTGAGCGGTGCCGGGGGAAAAGACAGGTGGCGGGAGCATGCCATTAACAGCGCCAGAGTGCTGAATGAAGCCAAACCGGATTTCATCCGCCTCAGGACACTGACCATCCAGCACAGAACACCTCTGGATGAAAAGCTCAGAAAGGGTGAATTTATCCTCACTCCTCCGTTGGAGCGGTTGGAGGAGGTCAAGCTTTTCCTCGAAACTCTGGACGTCAAAGACTGTTTTTTAGCCAGCGATCATCTGACGAATTATCTCTGGGCGGGAAACACCGTTGTCTACAGAGGCGTGGCAGGAACTCTTCCCGATGACAAAGAAGACATGATCGAAACAGTGAAGACATCCATCGATTTTATCAAATCATCGGATGAAGAGGTCAAAGATTCCAATCTACTCTACCGCGAGGGTCTCATCTCATCGTTGTGACGTTTTGTATTTTTCCTTAGGTTCGGCAAACCCCCGGATGAGGAGTTTCGTCACATCATTACATACATTTTCCATAGCTTCTGCGACGGCTCTGTCCAAGCTATCAGAGTTCGCACTGGAGGCGATCGCTGCGCCCTCTCTGACTGCGACGCCTTCCCCACTCGAGCTCTCCCCGATGCCCTTAACAACCTTTGTTTGGATCAATTCTACATTCTCCCCGTTATAGGAAGCCATAGATACAGAAATGCGGAATCTCAGAGGAATGTATCGAGACGGGAGTAAAAATTGCAAATTATATGCCATAGTCATCCTCAAGAAAAATAGCCTTTATCCCCCTGAGCATGTCGTTACCGCAAACATATGTCATGCTAAAAGGACATGTTGCAACTATAACAGATACATTTCGAGTATAAGATAATGTAGCCCGGATTATTCAGGAGTCGAGTGGCAGGTCGAGCCGAGTGCTGCAAAGGCGAGACACACAGATAATACAGCACGATTGTGTTAGAATGAATAAAGGAGGTCGGCCTCATCCTTAAAAACAATCCCGAATTCAAAAGAAGGGTATTCTGTTTTGCCGGGTCTGTCCTGGTTCATATCCTCCTCCTGCTCGCCTTAATAATCTTCTTCCAGCCGATAGAGATTCCCCTGGAGAGAAGAGTCACAGAAGTGGTCATCACTCCCCAAAAAGACCTACTCATACCCCATATCGAAAGACTCCTCTCAGGACGCAGTGTAAGGGTAGCTCCAGAAAGCGCAGAGAACATCCGTCCCGCAGCGAGACCTCCCGAGGCAGAACCGTTGGACCCTCCAGGCTCACAGCCACAAATCCAGGTGGGTTCGACCGACAAGGCACCCTCTCCGCCACCGGAATTTGCCCAGGGATTCAAATTAACGCACTCTCCCGAAGAGAGCTCTGGATTTAGCCTGAATATCACTCCCTCAAGAGATATATCTCCCGAGCCAGAAGAGCACCTCACGGAGGACGAGCTCGACCTTCTGAGATATCTCTCATCAGAGACGTCAACACAGCGCCCTTTGGGCAAATCCCCGTCTACCGAAACATACGGAGCAAGAATATATTCCCCAGGAAAGGCCTCTTTCAACATCAACCAGATCGATCTATCCCCATGGGCTCGGGATGTCGTAGAAAAAATCCAAAAAAACTGGGCCATCCCCACATCCCAGGATGATGGCAGAAAAAACGTTGTGGAAATCACGGTGTCCATCAGAAAAAATGGAGACCTTCTGAATGTCGGAATAAGGAATTCTTCAGCTCATCCAATGCTTGACCAGGCTGCGCTCAACGCAGTCAAGATGAGCGCTCCCTTCCCCGAACTTCCCGACAATTTTCCCAACGACAATCTGGAGACCCATTTTCTCTTCCGGTACAATGAGTAAACGTTCTCTCTGCGCGATATTCCTCCTCAGCCTCTCTCTCGGTGCACTTACGCAAACCCCTCCTCCATTAGTCCTCGAGATCGGCCTGATCGACAGTGACAGCTACAGAGGCACTTCCCCTCCAGCCCGATTGATCGTAGGGCTTGAAATGAGCCAAGACGCCCTTTATAAGCTCACTCACAACAAGACTACTCTCAAAGGCGGCCGTTTTTTAAAGGGCTTTAATTCTATTAGTCTCGAAACCGATAACTTCTTCGAGGGATCTGGAGTTCACGCGTATATCCTGGAATTAAAGGTGGAGAATCGCATTATCAGACAAGAGTTCGAAATTGCCGTAGAGATGGAGGACCAAGCCCCACGCGTGACAAAAGAAACTCCGGCGGAAAATAAAGAATACAGTGTGTTGATGTACATCGGCGATCAACTGGTCGCCTCTTCAAAAAAATTGCCCACAGCGGAACCGTCAAAAAAGATAGAAATGCCCCCTCCGCCCTACCAAATCGATCCCTATGCCTCTGCCGCAGAACCGGATTATAATGCGACAGGAGTTCCGATCTTTGCAGCGGCGATCGCACTCTACCAAACCATCAAAGATCTGACGGCCAAAAAGGAAAAAGATGAACGTCCACAACCCATACGGAAAAAATCATTGATCACATCAACATTCCTGCGGAGCAGCCCGGATGGCCAGGTTTACAAAGTCAATGCCACGATCACCCTCCGGACTCAGTTCCGATAAAAGAAAATCCCTCTGCTCTCACGATACACATAACATGCAGAAGTGGAGGATAGATTGGAAGAAAGCATTGAAAATCTAGGGAGGCACTTATCCCTTGGCCATCTTTTTTATCAGAGCAAGAGTCGCCCGACAATCACCCACAGCCGTATGGTCGCCAGATTCCAGTCTCTGCCATTTATAACCACCGTAGGGCCATTGCTCCCCCACCCAAGCGGAATACATCAGCATGGCACATTCCACCTGGTCGAAGTCCAATCCCAATGGCAACAGGTTGTATTTTGCCAGCGACTGCCGAATGAGCCGGACATCAAACTGGGCATTGTAGATCACTATGGTCTTCCCCTCAATCACCGACTGGACCTTCTCGTTGACCTTCGGAAACGTGGGGGCCGTCCTGACATCGTCATCGATGATCCCATGAATCGCTGTGGATTCAAAGGGGATACGTTGAGTGGGCCTCACAAGCGTATCCAGAAGGACCGTACCGTCACAGGAGAGGATTGCGATCTGAATGATCTCGTCAGTCTCTGATGTGCCCGTCGTCTCCGTGTCCAGGATCACCCAATCCGTGCGCCGCAAGAGATCACGGGCCCAGTCCACTACTCGCTCTCTGTCGCTCTCTGTCATCCTGTTTCTTTATCCTCCCCAGCTTGGACCCTAAAACAGAAGTCCTATTCTAAGATCACTCGTTCTAAGCGTATAACAGGATGACTGTGAGGTCAACAGTTCTTGCTAGATATCAAAACGAAAGAAAGGGTATTTCCAAATCCGAGCGAAGTTTCCTCGCTGGGGAAACTGAGGCGGAATTTCGTTTTTGATATCATATAATTGGGGCACTCTAGATGACTTCGATACGGATTTGGAAATGCTAAACTGGCGAGTGAAGCATCCTTGTTTCCGTGACAAGCGTATTAGACGGAAAAAAGAGAGAGTCACTGTCCTTATGAGTCGTATGGTGGTGGGTGGGGGGGTCTTCGACGAATATGGACTGTGACGAACTCTTTCTATTATCATTTGACTTGAGAGCATCACGAGAATAAGGATGCTTACACTGGCGAGCAAAAATTTGACATCTCGCTTTTTCAATGTTATACCAAATTGAATCTCATGGATTCCTACGGTTGG
>JBATYS010000249.1:0-2997 GCA_049674205.1 Candidatus Aminicenantaceae bacterium | reverse complement strand
GCTCATTTCAAAGAATGGATTGGTGAACATGTTTTGGGCTCCTCTGAGTGGTAGTGTTACTGCCATTAACCATGAACTGGAAAGCAACGTTCAACTGGTCAATACATCTCCGTTTGATGAGGGGTGGCTTTTCCGCATTATTCCGGTCATTCCGGCGGAGGAATTGAAACATCTGACGTGTTGTGAAAAGAGATCGGCCCATTAAAAGATCATTGAAGTGTTAGTGGAAGAAAATAATATTCAATTATTAAAACGATATTAATTTAGGAGGAAATTCTATGGTACCTCTTTTAGTTATTTTAACAATCATTGTGTTTATCATCGTAAATCTGGCTCTTCGTCTTATCATGCAGAATATTGAGAGAAGAAAAATCAAAAAGGCTAGAAAAGAAGCGCTGGATATCGGATTGCGACTGGATTATACGGATGAAGCTCTAAGCCTTAAAAGAGTGGCTGTGGACAAGCCCAAAGCAAAAATACTAGCCGTAGATGATGAGGAAATCGTCCTGTCCAGCTTTCGTAAAATCTTGGCTCTCGATGGATTCTCAATCGACACTGTTGAAAAAGGAAAAGAAGCCCTGGGTTTGGTCCAGAAAAATGACTACGATTTCGTCTTCGTAGACCTTAAAATGCCAGAGATGGACGGAATAGAAGTGACCAAGGCCGTCAAACATTTTCGCCCTGACATCGATGTCATTGTGATCACCGGGTATGCTTCCATTGAATCGGCGGTCGCGACAATGAAGCATGGTGCCATGGATTATGTGCAGAAGCCTTTCACAGAAGACGAGCTCACGGATTTTGTCAACAAATCTCTGATTCGTCGGCAGGATCGAATCGAGCGACTGACTAAGCCCCAAGTTCACTTGATTACACCTTCCATCGGGGAGGAAAAATCCAAGCATGTAATCAATGTTCCCGCCGGTGTTTTTATCTCTTCCGCTCATACCTGGATTAGTTTGGAGTTGAACGGGATTGTCAAAGTCGGGTTGGATGATTTTACCCAGAAGATTCTGGGCCCCATTGAAGGTGTCGATTTGCCGAAAAGCGGACAGAAAATCGAAAAAGGGAGCCCTTTATTTGCCATCCGAAAGGGAGATCACCGGTTAGATTTGCCTGCTCCCATCTCCGGTAAAGTGGTTTCCATGAATACAGATCTTTTAGATCATATGGAATACCTCCAGATGAAGCCGTATGAACTGGGTTGGATATGTGCGATTGAGCCCGCAAATTTACCGAGCGATCTGCAAACACTGATCATTGGAGCGGATGCAGTTTCCTGGTACAAGCAGGAGGTCGATAAATTCAGCGAAAAGTTGGCTCCATTGGTTGAAAGTGGGAAGGAAAGGGAATCGGCGGAGGAAGAGAAGAAAAGGCTAGAGGATGAGGTGTGGAAAGCTTTTAAAGAAGTATATCTGCAAACTTAGATTTTGAAGGTGCACATTATGATCAGATATCTGTCATTTTTAATGGTGATTGAAAAAAGAAAAAGGATTTTTCACAGTGTTCTTTTACTCATGATGGTGAGTGTTTTCCTGCTTTCCTCTGTCTTGGCGCGAGGGCAGGAAGAGGAGTATGAAAAAATCGGCAATGATTCCTGTATAGAATGCCATGAAATGGGAAAGCATGAGACAGTCATCCAAGAAGATATTTCCCATTCTATCCATGAAGGATTGGAGTGCCTCGACTGTCATTCAGACAAAGACACACTGCCGCATAAAGAGATGCCAAATTGGAAAGTTGGCTGTCAGGGGTGCCGGACCTGTCACGAGGAGGAATCCGAACAGTACCAGGCCCATGGAAGGGCTCTTTTTGAGGGCGTCTGCGAAGATATGCCCACTTGCGCGAATTGCCATGGGGATCATGACATACTGCCATCCTCAGCCAAACTCTCCAAAACCCATCCCTCTAATCTTCCCCTAACTTGTGGCGTGTGCCATAAAGATTTGGACTTAGTACAGAAATATGATATCCGGACTGATCATCCTATAGAAATTTATGATAGCAGTATTCATGGTAAGTCGATCCAGGGCGGAGTTTTATCGGCTGCAACCTGCAATAATTGTCATTCTGTGGAAGGAACAGCGCATAAAATTTATTCACAAGGGAATACAAATTCATCGATCAATCACTTTAACATTCCTGATACTTGTGGTCAGTGCCATGAAGAGACAACACGTGAGTACTGGGATGGGATTCACGGTCAATTGGTCAAAAGGGGAGATGCCGAATCGCCTGTGTGCACTCACTGTCATGGTGAGCACGGCATAATATCTCCCAAGGATCCAAGCTCTCCTGTCTCTAGTGCCAGGTTGGCTGAATCCACATGTACGCCCTGTCATGATTCGATCACGCTGACAGAAAAGTACGGTGTGACAACCGGGCGAAGACCTTCTTTTATCGACACCTACCATGGATTGAAGACGAAGGCAGGGGATCTCTTTGTGGCCAACTGTGCCTCCTGCCATGGTGTGCACTTGATTCTTCCCAGTTCTGATCCCAAATCCATGATACATGCAGAGAATCTCAAGGCAACCTGCGGAGAATGTCATCCTGGGATATCTGAAGAACTGGCCGCTGTTCCGATCCACGGAGAAGGCGACCAAGAACAACCGAACAAAGTGGCCGAACTCGTCAAGATTATCTACATTATAGCGATTATCGTCATTATCGGCTTGATGGCGATGCACTGGTTCATTGACCTTGTGAAGCAGATTATTCTAGTTATGAAAAAACCCCAGGTTCGCCGAATGCGACCGGGTGAAGTATGGCAGCACACACTTTTGATGGTGAGCTTTATCGTGCTTGTCATCACCGGATTTGCACTCCGGTTCGGGGACAGTTCGATTTTCGGCTTTATGTTCGGCTGGGATCATGGATTCCAAGTTCGTGGAATCATACATCGTGTGGCGGCTGTAGTCATGACCCTCTCGACCGTGTGGCATATGTTCTTCCTTTTGACGCATAGAGGGAGAGCCTTTTTCAAAGACATGATGC
>JBATYS010000248.1:0-6263 GCA_049674205.1 Candidatus Aminicenantaceae bacterium | reverse complement strand
CTGTCATTTTGGCGGGGTATTTCCTCGGGAAGAAAGAGGCTGTCTTGATAAGCATTTTGAGCATCCTCCTTGTTTTGTTTTATCTTCTTTTTTCCAAAATACTTGCGGGTGCCAGAGTCGGATTAAGCCTCGATGAAGGAATTACACTCGTGACCTGGTCGAGCTTTTTGATATTGATAGCGGCTGTGATAGGAACACTTACGGAGCAACGAGAGACTCGGATGAAGAACCTCTACGGAGCTTATATAGGAGTCCTGGAAATCCTGCTCAAGTATCTTGAAGTTGCTGATGAAGAGAAACCCAGGTCCGTGCGGATCGCACACATGGCTGGGAAGATGGCGGGAGTTGCAGGCCTGGATAGACGCCAGGTGGAAAACATCAAATCTGCCGCACTCCTTTTTGAGGCTGGGAATTTGCGGTCGAACCTTCCTCTTTTCGACGAGATCTCAGATTTCATGGAAGCTGAGAGAAAGATCACGAAGTCTCCTTTTGGAGACAGGGCGACGGTCCTTCTCCAGACGACAACTTCTCTTCTAAAGGAAGTTGAGCCAATTCTTTCCAATTATTATCAATATTATGTCCAGGATGCCGACAATCTGGATAAGAGCCTCAGCGAAATTCCTGTGAGCAGCAGCATTCTTGCTCTCGCAGATATCTATGACCGGATCGAGAACAATGCTCCTCCTTTCCACGATCTCGAAGAGTACAGTTCACTCAAAAACATCCTGTCTCTTTCGGGACGCTCTTTTCATGAAGCGGCCGTCAATGCCCTGCAGATCGTGGTCTCATCTTGATTGAGTGGCCGCATCGGCTGCATATCCGATACTTGTCCTCATCCATAATCTCTAGGAAAAGAGCCATCTCTGGAAAGGCATAAACACGTCGAGGCCATCAAGCTTAAAACGGTTCAACCTGAGCGAGTGACAAAAACCTTTACACTCCGATTTCTGGAATTGGACCACAGAGGTGGTGTGCAGTGGACTATCAAGGATGGATTCGTTTACCACGCACCCACAATGCTGGAAGATGTGAAAAACATCGTGGCGAGCTGATCTCATTCCAAAGCCTTCGTTGTAGCCCGGGTTAGGTTGGGACGGCTCGCGGTAGATCAATACAGTTTCGTGGGCCACTACCTCGCCTTTGCGACCTTAATGTTTGGGTGGGGCGGGTCGGATCGTGAATAATCCAGGCTAATTAATTAGCAGCCAGGGGGGATATTTTTGGACGGAGTGATTATTTTAAGAGCGCAGGGGCGGATCTGCATTTCCACTTTGTCCTGGATACCGAAGAGCTCGCCGTTGTATTGAATGGGAAGGTCTTTACCGCGGAGAATGATCCTTTTTGCTTTAAAGTGTTTCTGCGTTTTTTGGAATGTGCCGAAATAGATGCTCGGAAAGTACAGCCAGTATCTCCAGCCGCTGATCTCGAAGAGAGTGATGTCGATGAAACCATCGTCGATCACAGCTTCAGGAGCGACCTTCCAATTGTAACCAAAGTGGCTTGCTTTTCCGAGAACACAATCGAACACCTTCAGCTTCAAAGCCTTATGGGAGAATTCTTTGCCCGAATCATCGATACCGTCGAAGATCTCGATCTCTTGATCATAATTTGCCAGGTTGAGCATGATCCTTGAAGCGAGGAGATGCCCGAAAAATCCCGGAATGTTGTGTTGGAGTTTTTCCACCAAGACTTGAGCTGTGGCTCCCACACTGGCGAAAACCGCCGCCTTTCCCTCGATATCGATGAGGTCGATCTCTCTTGACTTCCCTTCTTTGATGAGTTTAATGGCCCTGGCCACGTTCCTCGGAATACCTAAAGATGTAGCTAAGGCATTGCCGCTTCCAAAGGGAATAATACCCAGTGCGACATCTTTCATCCGGCCGCTTTCTTGGATCCCCTGGATGACATCGGCTATAGTCCCATCGCCCCCAGCAGCAACGATTATGTCATGATCCTGGCACAGTTCTTTGACAGTCTCTATAGTGTAGGCCTTGTTTTCTGGATTGTCGATGATACGGCCGGGGAGGTGTTTCTGGAGATATTTGCGTAGGAGCGCATTACGCTGCCATTTTCTGTTCGCGGCATAGGGATTTATGATGCAGGTGACTTTTTTTGAATCGATTGTTTGAGTTTCTGGCATCGGCGGCTCTTTAACCTGAACTATTCATAATCCGGGTTTACAAAGTGTTCAACCATATATTTACCAGAAACTCCTTTATATCGCAAACCGCTTGTAATACGCGACAGTTTCTTCGATCCCCTCATCGAGTGAATACTGGGCTCTGAACCCAAAATCCCTCGAAGCTTTATCGGAGGAAAAAAGCCAGAATGTTTGGACCATCGCTCTCCAGGCCCGGCGTCCGAAATAGGATTTGACCAAGTGCATGGACTTAAGGATATCTGTTAACCAGGCGGCTGAGGTGATGATGCTTTCATACAGGGGTACATAAAGAGAGCTGCCAAGGACATATTTCTTGATCGTGAGGATGACCTCTTTCCACGAATAACCTCTCTCATCTGTGAGGTAGTAGATCTGCCGGTTGGTCCCTGGGGATTGTGAAGCCTGGAGTATACCGTTTACCAAATCTTTGACATAGATAAGGCTTGTGGTCTTTTGGTCGTGTTTCAACAACGGAACAAAACGTTTCTGTATGAGTTTGATCAACAGCTCCGTCTCCTGCTGGCGTGGTCCATAGACATTGGGCGGCCGGAGGATCGTTGCATCCATCCGGTCCCAATTCTCTGTGATGGCTTCCTCCCCTTTGAGTTTTGTCCGCCCATATTCTGATGTGGGGGCGGGAGTCCGTGTCTCATTCTGGATCTCGCCGGGATTGGAGGGGCCTGCAGCCGCTATGGAGGAGACGTAGACAAACCGCTTAATATCTGGATTCTGCCGCAGGCAAACTTGGACAAGGTTCCGGGTGAAAAGAAAATTCGCCTGTTCGTAAACTTCACGGCGTGCAGAGCGGATCCGTGCGGCCAGATGAAAGATATAGTCCTGTCCTTTCACAGCTTCTGCGAGAAAATCCCTGTCCTCCGCAGACCCTCTAAGGATATTTACAGGAAAATTTTCAAGGAAACCGGTCTTACTGTTTGGCCTCACCAGACATGTCACTCTCCAGTTTTGCTCTACAAGAGCTTCTATGAGATGGCTCCCGATGAAGCCTGTTGCGCCAGTGACCAGGGCCGTTAACGTCATTGTTCTGTGAGTATCCCGTTTCTTTTTCTATCTGTCAGCGCTCGATGATTTTTTTCTCACCTGTTGGCTTGACCAATTCGATTTTGTGTGCGAGTGGAGGGTCGAAAACACCATTGCCATCCACATCCACAAAAACAGGATTGGTGAGAGCATAGGGAAGAACCGCATCTTCCAGGAGACCCTCTTCTGATATTCTCTGAACCACAGGATAAAGGCTCTTCTTGCCTATGACCTCAGCGATGATGGTGACGTCTCTGTCCAGAGTCAAGACGATGTCCTTATCGAACTTGACAGCGCTTGTGTCTTCTGCTTTGACAGGGAAAATGAGTTTCCTTTCGCCATTTATGAGGATCTTAACCTCGTCCACTGAGATCCAGGATGCACTCTGGACTTTCAGGTGGACGTTCACTTTCCCTCCGGTTGCCGAACAGGAATCTCCCGGAATAAAATTTTCGTTGACTGAAAGTTCAACAATAGGGGAATTACTGGCAAAAGAATGGCCTTTTTTGATCGCATCGATCACTGCCCTTGTGTCCAGATCTTTCCCCTTGCCTCCTTTGTAGTAGACATAGGTCCGGGAATAGCCGGGTTCGCCCCTGTCTATACTGTGTGAGTCTGAAGAGCCGACGAGGGGCTTGTAGTACCCCCTATTTAAAAGATTCAGCCAATCCTGAATAGTCACAGAGTTAGAGGAATAAGTATAAGGGCCGTTTAAAGATTCAAGAACGTCAAAGGAAATGTCGAAGCTGTTTATCGCAGAGGCTGCTGTTTCCTCCTCCAGCTGCAGGTTGTTGAAATATCCGATCGTTCCCGCTCTCGGGTGATTGACCTGGATGAGGACGCCGGGGTCCTTTTGCCGGCTGGCTTCAAAGAGAGGTGTAACCTTACCGGGGAGCGCAAGTATGGCTCCGTTCTTGTCTTCATCAGATCTATAGGTAAGGGGATAGGTGTTATAGTGGATCAGTCCTCTGACAGTGACCTCGTTTCCGATAATAGTGGTCAATTGATCCTCTAAGCCAAGCTTTTCCAATACGGGAAAATAGTCCATAACAATATTGTGGTCCGTTGCCATCGCCACGTCCACGCCTTCGGCAACAACGGATCTGATTCTCTCGTCGATGTCCACCCGTCCATCGGAATAGAGGGTGTGCATGTGGGGATCGACAGATACGAACCCAGCAGTGTCGAGCACTTTATTCACTGTAAAAATCAACTCCGTTTGTTCATCCTTCAGGACTTCCACGATCTCTTGGTCCCGGGAATACTCAGGCCCCCTGGATGCCGCTACGAGATATGTCCCCACAGGCAGCTGAACGTCCAGCCCTTCCTTAGGAGGAAATTTTGAATTCTTTGCCGTCTCCCAACGTCTTCCGTTCTCGACCGGATTTTCAGGAAGGAAATATGGAGTTTTAGTCTGTTCGAGCCCGATAAAGCTTACTTTTCCGGGAACATACAGACCATTTTTGTCAGTGATCCTGACCTTGATGGTGCCTTTGGCTGGGTCTTCAAGGAGACATCTGTTTTCCTCTCCACCCCCCACAGCAAAAAGTTCTTTGACGACTGCAGGAAAGAAATGAGCCTGCACCTCGTACACGCCTTCTGGCAGAGGGAATTGAAGGCTTGGCATTTTCTCATGAAAAGACCGGTAAAAGACAGAAGATGTCAGGGCATCTCTCACAATGACCTCAAAAGTGCTCCCGCTAAAATTTTCGAAATCAAAGGTAACAATTTCCGTTTTCTGATGCAATCTCTGGTATATGGTGTCCAGGAGCTTTTCTCCGCTTCTCTCAACAAAAAGGCTGTGACGGATTGAATAATCTTCTCCAGGATTTAGTTTGCTCGGTTTCGGCTTTTCGTCTTCTTTGGGTGGATTAAGATTTAACCAACCCAGGGAGTACCCTCTTTTGGGATAGACTCTGAAATTCATAGCCGGATGGTCTTCCTCGTGGAATGGACTGAAGGAATAGTCGTGATTTGCTCCAAAGTATAACCCATAGTCCAAATCGTTGATCTCAACAGCACCCGTGTTCCTGATGCGGGAGGTCACTGCGATCTCTCCAGCCTCCGGGATGAATGTGTATGTCGTCTCTATGTCCAGTTTTTCTCCGTTAAGTCCTGCATAATGGCCTGTTGCAACAAAAACGAGATCCTCCCCATGTGTTTTTTTTGTCGAGGGTGTGATGGCTGTGTAATACACATATTTGCGCTCATCTTTTATTCTGATGTCAGGCGAACCGATGGCCATGTCACACTTGAGGTTTTGCCCCGCGGGAACAAAACTGATGATGCTGCCCATAGCATTATCGGTGGGGTAGTTGCCATTTGATAATCCCAGACGTCTGGATGAAGCTCCGAAAATCGTTAAGGTTTTTCCATCCGATATAAGGAAGTCTCCCTTTTGCCACTTTGAACAGATATTTTCCGGGAGGTCATTTTCACTTGTGATTTTTTTGATTTGAATATCGGAAGCCCGGAGATGTATCGACAGAGAAAGAAACAATCCGATCGTAAGGATTTTTAAAAGTGTTTTCATCTTTGTACTCCGTCTCGCTTTGATTTTGTTACAAAATAGGAACGATTTAAAATATAATAAATAGGAATCCAATTCAAATTAAATGTTTCTTGAAGGCGAGGTGGCCGCAATGAGAGATCTGGAAACTAGACACGAGATCGGAGGGAAGAAGTTCCTGCTCCAGGTGGAAACATCTCATGAAACGGCTGACTACATGAAGTATGAAGAGATTCGAAATGAGATCTGGAAAGATCCTCTGGATATTTTAGCTGGGACTCGAAATATGGCCGCCGAAAATTTTTTCAACGAAGGCAGCTGCCTGTTCATCGCTGCATATGTCGAGGATGAAAGCGGCGGTTTCACAAAAGACACGGCAAATCTTGTCGGATTTTCGTACGGATTTGTCGGAGTAAAGAACAAAGAGATCGGTTATAAAGACCTCAGGAATATCGAATTCTATTCCCAATACACGGGAGTCAAGGAGGAATACCAGAGCTTTAGCTTGGGCGTGTTGATCAAGGAGTTTCAGAGGGAAATCTTGATGGATGTATT
>JBATYS010000247.1:0-2636 GCA_049674205.1 Candidatus Aminicenantaceae bacterium | reverse complement strand
GTTCGGATCGCAGGCTGCAATTCGCCTGCGTGAAGCTGGAATCGCTAGTAATCGCGGATCAGCAACGCCGCGGTGAATACGTTCTCGGGCCTTGTACACACCGCCCGTCACATCACGAAAGTTGGTCATGCCCAAAGTCGCTGAGCTAACCTTCGGGGAGCAGGTGCCTAAGGTGTGGTCGATGATTGGGGTGAAGTCGTAACAAGGTAGCCGTACGGGAACGTGTGGCTGGATCACCTCCTTTCAAGGAGTACAATGAGATGAAGTTGAAGGTTTGCTCTGCTTTTTTTTATATGGCTGGTTAGGATGAAAAAACATCCACCTTATAGGCTCTGGCCGGTGGAATGCAGTGAATGGGCCTATAGCTCAGCTGGTTAGAGCGCACGCCTGATAAGCGTGAGGTCAGTGGTTCAAATCCACTTAGGCCCACCAACGCTTCTTATGAGAGAAGTTGGGCTTATCCTTATTGAAGATGGGGCTGTAGCTCAGCTGGGAGAGCGCCGGCTTTGCACGCCGGAGGTCGCCAGTTCGATCCTGGTCAGCTCCACTATTTTCTGTTGTTTATAGGATTGGTTGAAATCCCCCGGTGGGGGATAACACATAAATTGTTCTTTGAAAATTTAAATAAGTCTTTCTTTCCAGAAAGATAACGGCACATTTTGTATTGACCAAACTTTATGGTCAAGTTAGTAAGGGCATATGGGGGATGCCTTGGCGCAGGAAGGCGATGAAGGACGTGGCTAGCTGCGATAAGCTTCGGGGAGTCGCTAAACAGACTTTGATCCGGAGATTTCCGAATGGGGAAACCCATCCCGATGAAGTCGGGATATCTTCACCTGAATACATAGGGTGTTGAAGCGAACCCGGGGAAGTGAACCATCTCAGTACCCGGAGGAAAAGAAAACAACCGTGATTCTCCTAGTAGCGGCGAGCGAACGGGGATCAGCCTAAACCGTGTACATGTGATAGCTCGTGTGCGTTGTGTATGCGGTGTCGTGGGGCCTGACCTGATCCTGATACGACAGGGTCGAAGAGTTACAAAAGGCAATTCTAGTTGAATATCCTGGAAAGGGTAACCATAGAAGGTGACAGTCCTGTAAGCGAAAGGATTGTCTCTCTTAGTCAGGTTCCCAAGTACCACGGGACACGAGGAATCTTGTGGGAATTTGGGAGGACCATCTCCTAAGGCTAAACACTAACCTGCGACCGATAGTGAACCAGTACCGTGAGGGAAAGGTGAAAAGAACCCCTGTTAGGGGAGTGAAATAGTACCTGAAACCGTATGCCTACAAGCAGTCGGAGCCTTGATTCGTCAGGGTGACGGCGTGCCTTTTGCATAATGAGCCGGCTAGTTATTCTATGCGGCAAGGTTAAGCTCGGTGACGAGCGGAGCCGTAGCGAAAGCGAGTCTGAATAGGGCGTTGAGTCGTATGGAATAGACGCGAAGCTGAGTGATCTATCCTTGGCCAGGATGAACTCCAGGTAACACTGGAGGAAGGTCCGAACCGCTACAGGTTGAAAACTGTTCGGATGAGCTGAGGATAGGGGTGAAAGGCCAATCAAACTCAGTGATAGCTCGTTCTCTCCGAAATAGCTTTAGGGCTAGCCTCGTATGATTGGTAATGGGGGTAGAGCACTGGATGGCCTAGGGCTTGGAAACTTGTACCGAATCCAACCAAACTCCGAATTCCATTAACCACAGTACGGGAGTAAGACTACGGGGGCTAAGCTCCGTGGTCAAAAGGGAAACAGCCCAGACCGTCAGCTAAGGTCCCTAAATGCAAGCTAAGTGGGCAAGGATGTGAGGAGGCCCAGACAACCAGGAGGTTGGCTTAGAAGCAGCCATCCTTTAAAGAAAGCGTAACAGCTCACTGGTCAAGTGTCTTTGCGCCGACAATGTAACGGGGCTCAAGCTTGCTACCGAAGCTACGGATCCTTTCGAGGATGGTAGGAGAGCATTCTAATCTGGCTGAAGCCTCGATGTAAGTCGGGGTGGACGGATTAGAAGAGACTCTGCCGGCATAAGTAGCGAAATTCCGGTAAAAACCCGGAACACCGAAAATCTAAGGTTTCCTGAGGAAGGTCAGTCCGCTCAGGGTTAGTCGGTGCCTAAGCCGAGGCCGAAAGGCGTAGGCGATGGACAGCAGGTCAACATTCCTGCACCACCTGAAAAGCGTTTGTACGATGGGGGGACGCGGAAGGATAGGCATACACACGATTGGAAATGTGTGGCCGCCAGTTAGGGGGAGCTTTTAGGAAAATCCGAAAGCTCTTAACTCCGAGCACGGCGGGGAAGATTTCCTTCGGGATTTCCAACTTGTTGAATCCATGCCGCCGAGAAAAGCCTCTAAGGAGTTTTTCAGGTGACCGTACCGTAATCCGACACAGGTAGATGAGGAGAGAATCCTAAGGTGAACGTGTAAACCCTCTTTAAGGAACTCGGCAAATTGACCCCGTAACTTAGGGATAAGGGGTGCCTCGTTAGTGTTGTCTCGATTCGCTCGAGCTTGCACGAGGAGGCCGCAGAGAAATGGCCCAGGCGACTGTTTACTAAAAACACAGGTCTCTGCAAAGTCAACAAAACGACGTATAGGGACTGACGCCTGCCCGGTGCCGGAAGGTTAAGGGGAGGGGTT
>JBATYS010000246.1:0-12617 GCA_049674205.1 Candidatus Aminicenantaceae bacterium | reverse complement strand
CCAAATCCGCGATGGCTTGAATACTCCTTAACATTGTTTAGTGATCAGTCTGATTACTCTGGATAACATCAACATGGATTTGGAAATGCTTCAAGAATTATTTAAAGCCAGCGCTTGATCCAGGACCCCAAGCCTCTTGAGGCCTTGACGACGATCAAGGAGCTGCCGCATCCTCGTGCACAGGCGGTCGACACAGAATCTCTTGTCATCTATCGGATCAGAGGATCCTGAGAAGTACCCAGAACGACCAAGTCGTAGTCTTTGGCCTCTTCGAGGATGGCGTCGACAACATCAGGATTCTCTGTGACTTATAGATTAAACCATATTAAATACTTTATGCGAGTTATTCTCAGCCTCAATCATCAAGGGTATGGACCAGGAGGCCGCTTCTCAGCTTGGGTTCAAACCATGTCGATTTGGGCGGCATGACCTTTCCTGCATCGGCAATGTTCATAAGCTCCTGAATAGAAACAGGATACATGGCGAAGGCCACTCTGAATTTTCCGCTGTCGACCAGTCTGGCAAGCTCTTCCAAGCCCCGTATTCCCCCGATGAAGTCAATATCATCACTGGTTCTGGGGTCATCGATACCGAAAAAAGGTCCCAAAACGTTGTCCTGAAGAACTGAGATGTCCAGGCTTTTGATGGGATCATTTCTGTCTGTATGTATGATTTCGGGTTTGATCGTCAATCTGTACCATGTGTTATCCAGATATATGCCGATCTCGCCCTTTTTTTGGGGTTTGTACGGTTCAGCATCCATGTCTTCGATAGAAAAAGTTTTTTCAAGAGTTTGGAACAATTCTTCTTCTGTGTGGTTGTTCAAGTGTTTGACGACCCTGTTGTAATCCAGGATCTGGAGTTGCTCATCGGGAAAGAGTACAGCCAAGAAAAAGTTGTATTCTTCCTTTCCGGTATGTCCAGGATTGGTTTTTTTTCTCATGTTTGCTACTTTTGCGGCAGAGGCAGATCGATGATGGCCGTCAGCCACATAGAGGTAATCTATTTCGCTGAACTCTCTGATGATCTTTTCGGAGATGTGGTCATCTCCAATGACCCACACCGTGTGCCCGATTCCATCGGACGCGACAAAGTCATACAGGGGGGTGCTCTTTACTGCTTCGGCAACAAGACTGTTGATCGTCTCTCTGGCCTTATATGTCAAAAAGACCGGCCCTGCATTTGCATTGGTGTTATCCACATGCTTGATTCTGTCTTGTTCTTTGGAATGTCTTGTGTGTTCATGTTTTTTGATGACATCGGAGTCATAATCCTCCACTGATACGCAGCTGACAATTCCGTATTGTTCACGGTCATCCATGGTTTGGCGATAGATATAAAGCTTGGGATCTTTGTCCTGAATCAAGATTCCCTCTTGGATAAATTTCTTGAAGTTTTCTTTAGCCTTGTCATAGACGGGCTGCGAGTAGAGATCGATCCCCACGGGAAGATCGATTTCCGGCTTTACGATATGAAGGAACGAATAGGGATTGTCTTGAGCGAGATCCCTCGCCTCCTCACTCGATAAGACATCATAGGGATAGGATGCAACGTCCTTTTCGAGTCCATCTTTTGGCCGCCAGGCCCTAAATTTTTTTAGTATAGCCATCCAAAAACTCCTTAATTTATAATCCATACATTATAATCCAACTATATTCCAGGTCAACAGCTAATCATTGCAAGCGCATGACCCATGCATGCCTTTGTCATATACGATATCGCTGGTTGTTTTTTAGAGTTTGACTGGTTTTACGAAGACGATAAGAACACGAAGATTTTAGACTACCTAAAGTAGTCGTTGAACTCGTCCTTGACGGCTTCAATAAGTTCTTTGATCTTTTCCTGGTCTGGATTGACTTCGAGCGATTTCTCCCAGGCTAAAAGAGCCTGTTCTTTGTCTCCGATCTCATAATAGCAGACTCCGAGCGAATTCAGAACATCCGCTGTGTTGCCCCTGAGAGTAAGAGCTCTGTGATAATAAGATATGGCCTCTTCAAATGCGTCGACTTCCTGGGAGGATTTTCCAAGATAGTAATAGAGGGCATAGCTCTTTGTATTGCTCTCTGAAAAGGGCGAAAGGATTTGTTTGGCTTCTGCAAATTCTTCAGAGATGAGGAGAGTCCTTGCATATGCTAGTGCATAATCCAGCTCATCGGGCTTTCCTGTGTACGCTTTTTCCAGCATATCGCGAGCTTCCTCTATTCTCTCTTGATTGATGAGCTGGTTTCCAAGGAGAAAGGCGTACATAGGATCACCGATCGGAGGATTTGACTGAGCCGCAACCCACGGATCCGGGATGGGTTTTTCTGTGACGGTAAAGGACTTTGTCTTTGACGGGAGAAGTATCGTACCACCGTCTTTGAGCGAGACTTCCACTTGGTACTTATCAGGCTGAAATTTTTCGAGAGAAAGCTCCAGCAGGAATGATTTATCGCTTTCAAACTCTTTTACAGCATGAGTCTGTGTGTGCACGGGATTTCCTTCATGCAGGACAGTTATTTCAAGCGTGCCTTTTTCTTTCAACTCGGGGCTCATCCCAAACACCTGGAAGAATATGGACATTTTTCCCTTTTGGTAGAATTGTCTGTGAAGGCAAGGATAGATCTGAAACTCTCCCACTTGAAAGGCTTTGCCCTGTTCACTGTATGTCGGATCTTCGAGTACTTTATTGGAAAGAAGAAGGGGGCTCATCATGAGGATCGTTGTTGCGGGCACGTAGACGGATCTTTCGAGACTGGTGAATTCTTTCGAGACAGTATTCTCAAACAGAACATCGACCTTGTAGTTTCCTGGATTCAGGGGAAAAAAATCATGGAGGTTAAAGGGCCTTTGCCCGATCTGTTCCAATTGTTTCTTCTCCAGCTCGATCGGAAAATCTCTTGAATGCTGGTAGATCGTTTTTCCCGTCAAGTCACTGACCCGGGCTGACACTTTGAGATTGGCAAAATAATTGTTATTGAAGGTATCGACAGAGAGAGTAGCGGGTTCGATGGCGTAATTGAGAAAGAATATCCCTGAATCATCCTGTATGATATTCACTTCCGAAAGACTGTTGATGTAGTTGACAGAATAGCTAACTTCCACAATTTCTCTTGTTTCTAAGAACTCAACGGCGTAATCGTCCTGAATTTTTTTGTAGGGGTAAGATTCGATCTCCTCCAAAAGAACTGCGGAAGGAAGAGCGCTTGTCGGGTCTCCTCGCCCGGGGAACGAAGACCACGCCGCCTCTGCGATCTCGAACAGCATTTGTTCCCGTAAGATATCAGAAGCAATCCTGTCGCGTTTGTCCATGACATAGTTAAAATTCTTATCGGATGCAGTATAAACGTTCGTCGAAGTATCTCTTCCCTCTGTTTCCATGTCTGTCGTACCTTCCGTAGCCGCGACTTCCTTCATGAATCGCAGATCCGCTGACGGAACCAACTCTTTGGGCCCATCAATCAGAGGACTATAGAGTTCGTAATCGCCCACTCCTGCTCTCCGGAAAAACATCAAGCGGAAAAATGGAGCTTGCCTTAGATTTGGCTTTCCCTGGAAATACCATATCTCTATTGGATGGGTGATGGTGGAGTTGACATATCGCTCGATATAAGCCGGTTCTCCTAGCATAATATAAAATTTTCCCCTGTCCGTTGCCCATCCATCGAAAGGGGTAGTCCCACCAAACATATCGTTGGCGTAGTTGATCCTTCTGTAGTGTTCCTCTTTAAACTCGTTTCTGGGAGTTCCTGGAGTCGGATCGCGGTGTCGCCAAAATTCTTCGATAAACATATCCCGTTCTTTTTCGGTCTCCAGCTTGTTAAAAACAGCCCTTTCTTTGGGTGTGATGATGTAGACGACTTCTTCCTTGACCCATTTTTCACTTTTCTCAGAGCGTGTGGGATTTTCTACTTGTGCCAGAAGGGGAAATGAAAACAAGACGACACACATGAAAATTAGCCATTTATTGATATCTCTTTTTGTTTGTTTCAACTGAAGTACCTCTCCCAGAATGAATTTATGCTAACGGAGTGTTTCTGCCTTTGTGAGCGGATTTTGTCTTATGTGCACCTAATTCCTTACTCTTTACTCCTAGCGGACCATGATATACAGCCCACCTTTTTAATATAACCGATAAAACTTATAAGTCAAATTCCTGTTTTATGCCTCAGGATAGAGAATAACCTCTTTTCATTAATGTCTGTTTGTCTCTAAAATCCCAGGATAGACACAAATATTACCGCGAGAGAAAAAAGGAGATAAAGAGGCCGGCAAAGATGGTGTTGTTGAAATAAAAGAGAGTATCAATTATCATAGGGAAAACAATGACAAACACAAAAATAGTCAAAGGAACAACGGTTATCTGTATCCGGCATAAAGGCAAGGTTGCCATTGCCGGTGATGGCCAGGTGACTCTAGGTGACACGGTTCTCAAGCAGAAAGCGAGCAAAATCAGAATTCTGTACAAAGGGAAGATTCTGGCCGGATTTTCTGGGGCCACATCCGATGCCTTCGCTCTTTTTTCCCGCTTTGAGGCGAAACTTGAAGAATACAGAGGGAACCTGCCTCGCGCGGCAATCGAGCTTGCCAAAGATTGGCGATTGGATAGATCGTTGAGACGCTTAGAGGCTCTTCTTGTGGTGGCGGATGAGAAACATTCATTTCTCATTTCCGGAACCGGTGATGTGGTCGAACCTGACGACGGTATTGTCGCCATTGGTTCTGGGGGCGCTTATGCGTTAGCTGCAGCAAGATCCCTTATCAGACACACGGAATTATCTGCCAAGGAACTGGTCAAAGAGGCGATGAAGATCAGCGCTGAGATCTGCATATACACCAACGCGAATATCACTATTGAGGAGCTCTAAATGGCTATCGAGCTGCCTGAATCTTTGGAAAAAAACCGGGCTAAACTCCGAGAAACGGAATTGACTCCCCGGGAAATCGTTTCCGAGCTGGACAAGCACATCATCCGTCAGGAAGCTGCAAAAAAAGCGGTGGCCATCGCTCTGCGCAACCGATTCCGCCGGAGGAAATTGCCTCCTGATCTGGCAGATGAGATTGCCCCCAAGAACATTTTAATGATCGGACCTACAGGCGTTGGGAAGACCGAGATCTCTCGCAGGCTGGCCAAGTTGACGTTATCCCCCTTTCTCAAGATCGAGGCCAGTAAGTTTACAGAAG
Source organism: Candidatus Aminicenantaceae bacterium (assembly GCA_049674205.1). Classification (GTDB taxonomy): domain Bacteria; phylum Acidobacteriota; class Aminicenantia; order Aminicenantales; family Aminicenantaceae; genus WTAW01. The sequence continues at coordinate 7,454 of JBATYS010000246.1, read as the reverse complement.
TCGGATATGTCGGCCGCGATGTGGAATCCATGATCAGGGATTTGGTACGCATGGCGGTGGATATGATCCAGCAAGAGAAGATCGAAGAAGTCATCGGAAAAGCCGAGCGGAATGTGGAGGAAAGGATACTGGACATCCTGCTTCCCCCCATAAAAAGACGGTCTGATGCGACGAACGAGGAAGAGATCGACCGGTTTCAAGAGACCCGGGAAAAATTCAGGAATCAACTCCATGCCGGATATCTGGAGGATAGAATGGTCGAGGTCGATGTCAAGGAAAGGATGTCGTCACCGTTCGAAATTTTCTCCAATGCTGGTGTGGAAGAGATCGGGATCCATATACAAGAGCTCATTCCAGGTTTAGGAGGGGGAAAATCCAAAAGACGGAAAATGAAAGTCAGTGAAGCGCGCGATTATCTCTTGGAGGAAGAACAGAAAAAGCTAATCGATATGGAACAGGTGTCCCGTTTAGCCGTGGAAAGAGTCGAGCATTCGGGAATCATTTTTTTGGATGAGGTCGATAAAATAGCAGGACGAGAATCCGGACATGGCCCAGATGTCAGCAGGGAAGGGGTGCAAAGAGACCTCCTTCCTATCATCGAAGGAACGACTGTGAACACTCGTTATGGATTAGTGCGTACAGACCACATTCTCTTTATCGGGGCTGGTGCCTTCCATGTCTCTAAGCCCTCCGACCTTATTCCAGAGCTTCAGGGGCGCTTTCCCATTCGAGTGGAACTTTCCTCTTTGGATAAGAATGATTTTGTGAAGATCTTGATGGAGCCTGAGAATGCCTTGATCAAGCAGTATATAGCCCTTATAGGAACTGAAGGCGTTGAGATCACGTTCACAGAAGATGCCATTGATGAGATCGCAAGCATCGCAGAGAAAGTGAACGATGTGAATGAGAATATCGGTGCTAGGCGCCTCCACACGGTCATGGAAAAAGTCATGGAGGAGATTTCCTTTGCTGCACCGAACATCAAGAAAAAAAAGATCACCATCGACAGAAAGTATGTCCAAAAACAGCTCCAGGATATCATTGAAGACGAAGACCTAAGCCGATTTATTCTCTAACATTCTCAACTCGTAAATGATCAATGTTTATAAAAAAAATACTCTTTATGCTGGTATTATCTACCTTCTTGATGAGTGGTGTTTTTTGCGGGAAGAGAGGACCGATCTACCCCCCACTTGTCAAGATCCCCCAAAAGATTGAGGATCTTGAAGTTTTTCAGATGGGGAACACTCTTGTGCTCCAGTGGAGCAATCCCACATCATACATGGATGGAAATCCCATAGAAGGGGACATCGCTGTTGAACTCTGGCTGCTAAAGGTGGAGAGAGAGCTTGCAAAGCAGCAGGAGGGGCTCACAGAAGAAAACTTTGCGAGCAAAGCGCTGCTTCACGAGACGATCAAACAGAAGGATTTTGCTAAGTTCCAAGATCCTGAAAGAGGGCCTTCTGGAGGTTTGATCTATACCTATGAGCTCTCCTCTGAAGAATTGTCTCAGATGGTGTTTGTTTTTGGATTAAGGGTTAAGGACAGCAAAGATAAAGAATCGGGCTTCTCTTCATTAAAACCCCTCATCCCGAAATCCGTTCCTCTCCCTCCTCTTGATCTCCAAGCTATGATGCGCGAAAACAATGTGGCGATCGAGTGGAAGCCCCCTGAGAAAAATATCGATTCATCCACTCCGCCGAGTGTGGCAGGTTACAATGTGTACAGAGAATCTGAAAATGAAGAATTTCACCGGATCAATACCACTTTGATCGAGGAGACGAGCTTTGTAGATAGGGATTTTGTTTATAATATGACCTATCGCTATTACGTCAGAGCTTCAGCCACAAGATCTTCTCCTTATACCGAGAGCGGGAACTCGAAAGCGGTAGAGATGCTGACTGAAGATACTCTTATCCCAATCGCACCGACAGGTTTAGTGGCGATTGCTGGAGAAAATTTTGTTTCCCTGACTTGGGATTCCAATAAAGAGACGGATTTAGCGGGATACAGGGTGTGGCGAAGGAGCGACAGCGTGGAGGAGTTTGCTGCTGTGACGGAGCTTATCGCTGAAAATGTCTTCCACGATTCCAAGGTGGAAAAGAACCAGAGATACTTTTATGCTATTACTGCCTTAGATGTGAATGGGAATGAGAGCCAAAGATCCGAGGCCGTCTCAGTTGTTCTAGGGAGAGAGAGATTATGAAGATCTACCGATACAAGCATATGGATAAGACTGCTTATGGTGTGCTGAAAGAGGAGCTGCTCTATCCAGTTGTGGGCTCAATCTACAGAAAGTTTGAGCTTAAAAGAGAAGGTATGCCCATCAGTGATGTCTTCCTGCTTCCTCCTGTAAAGCCAACAAAAATTGTGGCTATCGGCCGCAACTATAAGGACCATGCCGCTGAAATGGGGAAACCCTTGCCGGAGGAACCCTTGATCTTTCTCAAACCTCCCTCTGCTTTGGCTGGGCCGAATGAGATCATCATCTATCCCGATATGTCGAAACGGGTGGATTATGAGGGTGAGCTGGCTGTCGTCATTCGTAAAAAAGCGCATCTTCTGAAAGAGGACGATGACGTTCACGCATATATCCTAGGTTATTCGTGCTTTAACGATGTCACTGCAAGGGATTTGCAGCAAAAAGATGTGCAGTTCACGCGAGGGAAATCGTTTGATACCTTTGCAGTCGTTGGCCCATGTATTGCTACAGATATCGATCCCTCTTCTCTCAGGCTGAAAACATTCTTGAATGGGAAGCTCAAACAATCTGGGAACACAAAGAATCTGATTTTTCCCATTCCATATCTTGTGAGGTTCATCTCTCAAGTCATGACTCTCAATTCGGGCGATATCATTGCTACGGGAACACCTGCGGGTATAGGCCCCATGCTTCCGGGTGACCGAGTGGATGTCCAGATCGAGGGAATTGGAGTGCTTTCAAACAAGGTTCTGAAGATTAAATAATACCGTGCTCGTTTCGCAAATTTGTGATAAATTGAATTACCTGGATTATCGATAGAAACGCGATCAGGAGGTGAAAATGCAATTTTTTTTGGATACGGCAAATTTAGACCAGATCAAAGAGGCCGCTAGTTGGGGCATCATCGACGGTGTGACGACCAATCCATCCTTGGTCTCGAAAGAAAACATGAAGTTCGAAGAGCTCATAAAGGAGATCTGCCGAACTGTTCCCGGCCCCGTGAGCGTCGAAAGCGTTTCCACAAGAGCTGAAGATATCATCGTAGAAGCAAGGGAATTGGCATCTCTCGCCGACAACGTGGTCGTGAAAGTGCCGATCTGTTTAGAGGGACTGAAAGCGATAAAAGCTCTTGCCAATGAAGGGATCAATGTGAACACCACATTGATCTTTTCTCCCTCCCAGGCCCTGCTTGCCGCTAAAGCAGGGGCAAAATATGTCAGTCCGTTTGTTGGACGCTTGGATGACATCTCTCATGACGGATTGGATCTGGTCGATCAGATCATTACGATCTATAACAATTATGGGATTGAAACAGAGGTGATCGTTGCGAGCATCAGACATCCCCTCCATGTTGTCGAGGCCGCACTGATGGGAGCCGATATCGCTACTATGCCTCTCTCCTCGCTCGAAAAACTGGTCAGACATCCCCTGACCGATATTGGAATGGAAAAATTCTTGAGCGACTGGAAAAAGGTTAAGCGCGATTGAGCGGGCGATAGAATGAGTATCGATAAGAAGCTGGAAGAAGTCAGTCGGAGGCATCGCCTTGCCGAATTGGGCGGAGGTGAGGAACGGATAAAGAAGCGGCATGCAGAGGGTAAACTCACCGCCAGAGAAAGAATCAACCTTCTTCTGGATGAAGGATCGTTCCAGGAATTGGACAGGCTTGTTGTGCATCGCTGTTTTGATTTTGGGATGGAGACAAAGAAAGTCTATGGTGATGGTGTTGTGACAGGATACGGGACGATCGACGGCCGCACTGTTTTTATTTTTGCGCAGGATTTTACTGTGTTTGGGGGCTCGCTGAGCGAAACCTACGGAGCAAAGATCTGTAAGATCATGGACTTGGCCATGAAATCCGGATCCCCGATCATCGGACTCAACGATTCGGGTGGCGCACGTATTCAGGAAGGAGTGGCAAGCCTTGCCAGTTATGCGGACATATTTTTGAGGAATGTCCTCGCCTCTGGGGTAGTCCCCCAAATTTCTGCAATCATGGGGCCATGTGCTGGAGGGGCTGTGTATTCTCCCGCTATCACGGATTTCACGATCATGACCAAGGGGATCAGCAACATGTTCATCACTGGGCCCGATGTGATCAAAGCCGTGACGCATGAAGATGTGACCATGGAAGAATTAGGGGGTGCCGAAACGCATAACACACTCAGTGGAGTGGCGCATTTTGCAGCGGAGAATGAAGAACAAACGTTCTTACTGATCCGTGAGCTTTTATCCTTTATCCCCGACAACAATATGGAGGACCCCCCTGAAAGGGAAACATCCGACCCCCCTGATCGCATAAATGAGGAATTGAATAGTATGGTTCCGGATGATCCCAACCAGCCGTATGATATCAGAACAATCATCCGGGAAGTGCTGGATGACAACTATTTCTTCGAAGTTCAGGAGTATTATGCCAAAAACATTGTCATCGGTTTTGGCCGGATGGAGGGCAAGTCTGTGGCTGTGGTGGCCAATCAACCCGACCACTTGGCCGGTGTCCTCGATATCAATTCTTCAGATAAAGGTGCGCGGTTTGTTCGATTCTGTGATGCGTTCAACATCCCTCTTATCACTTTTGAGGATGTCCCTGGTTTTTTACCGGGTGTCGCACAGGAACATGGAGGAATTATCCGACATGGTGCAAAGCTGCTCTATGCATTCGCTGAGGCTACTGTACCCAAGATCACAATTATCACACGTAAAGCATATGGGGGTGCCTATTGTGTCATGGCATCCAAACATATCCGTGCCGATGTGAATTTTGTGTATCCCACGGCAGAAATCGCTGTGATGGGTCCGGAAGGCGCTGTGAATATCGTGTACAAAAGAGAGCTCAATGCAGTGGAGGATGCCGATAAGATCCGGCAGGAGAAAATAGATGATTTTAGGGAAAAGTTCGCCAATCCTTTCATTGCCTGCGAGCGGGGATATTGCGATGAAATTATCGAGCCCAAATTTACACGACCCAAACTCGTTGCTGCCCTGAGAATGCTTGAAAAGAAACGGGATCAAAATCCCCCCAAAAAACACGGGAACATTCCTCTTTGATCTCAAACACCTGACGATTTATACTTGAAGAAAATGAATCCACACAAAATGTTCAGAAAAGTGTTGGTCGCCAATAGAGGAGAAATTGCAGTCAGGGTCATCCGTGCTTGTCGTGAAATGGGGATCACATCTGTGGCTGTTTTTTCCGAGGTCGACAGGAAGGCCCTGCATGTCAGGCTGGCCGATGAAGCCTATCTTTTAGGAGGGGCAAGTCCGGCAGAGAGCTATCTCCATATCGACAAGATCATTTCTACGGCCAAAATGTGTGGAGCAGAGGCACTTCATCCCGGCTATGGTTTTCTGGCAGAAAATTCTGAATTTGTGCATCGCTGTGAAAAGGCAAACATCGTTTTTATCGGGCCTCCTTCACTACCCATGGAAATAATGGGAAGAAAAACATCCTCACGCGTGAAAATGAGAGAAGCAGGAGTTCCGATCATCCCAGGAACGCTCCAATCCATAAATGATGAGAAAACACTCGTGAAGGAAGCAGAAAAAATCAAATTCCCAATACTGCTGAAAGCAGTTTCAGGCGGGGGGGGTAAAGGATTACGGCTTGTTAGGAAAAGCGAAGACCTTGTCTCCTCTTTCCGGTTAGCCAGGTCTGAGGCCAAATCAAGCTTTGATGATTCTTCAGTCTATCTGGAAAAATACATCGAGGAGCCCCATCACATCGAAATCCAGATCTTGGCCGATCACTATGGAAATGTCGTCTATCTTGGCGAGAGAGAATGTTCTATCCAGCGGCGCTATCAAAAAGTTCTGGAGGAGACGCCTTCGCCTTTCTTAGATGACGATACTCGTCATGAAATGGGCAGGATTGCTGTAAAGGCAGCCTCGGCCGTCAACTACAGAAACGCCGGGACTGTGGAATTTATTGTAGACAAAGACAGAAACTTTTACTTTTTAGAGATGAATACACGGCTCCAAGTGGAACATCCCGTGACTGAAATGGTTACGGGAATCGACCTGGTCAAGTGGCAAATGAAGATCGCTGCCGGAATGCCTCTTGTGCTGCAGCAGGAGGATATCGCGCCCAGTGGGTGTTCCATCCAATGCCGGATATATGCTGAAGATCCCGATAGTGATTTTATGCCTTCACCGGGCAGAATCACGCACCTTCGCACTCCGTCGGGAGGCATCGGTGTAAGATATGACAATGGAACCTATGAGGGATATGAAGTCCCGCTGGAGTATGACCCATTGCTTTCCAAGCTCATTACTTGGGGAGAGTCGAGGGAGGAGGCCATCCAGCGGATGAAAAGAGCCTTGTCCGAATACCAGGTCTACGGCATAAAGACCACCATCCCTTTTTTTATTCGGATTCTCCGTCATCCCCAATTCCTCTCCGGGAACTACAACACACATTTCATCGATACGCTCGAGAAGGAGAAAGATAGAAAAGAAACTCAGGAAGAGATCGTTGCTCTGATCACGGCGGGGATCAAAACCTATATGGAAAATAAATCGCGTTCCGCATCTCGGAGCTCCCGTAAAATAAGCAATTGGAAGCTTGAGGGCAGACTGGAAAACTTTTCGAGAAGGCTGTGATATGAACCTGTCTTTTTGGCTGAACAACCGTGAGTACAGACTCACTGTCAAGGGAAAAAAGAAGAATGACATTCTGGTCGAACTCAACGGAAATACGTATGAGGTTGCGGTTGAGTTCCTGAACTCCGATGAGATTCTGTTGATCATCGATGGGAAAATATACAATGCCATCATATGCTCCAATAACTCTGCATTCCGTGTCTGCGTCAACGGCTTGAGCTTCGATATCTATAAAAAATCGGTTTCTCAGATACTCGGAGGAAAACACAGTCAAAGGCAAAAGAGAGATGTAAAAACATCCATGGCGGGAAAAATAGTGAAGGTGCTCATGACCGAAGGTGAAAATGTGGAAGAGGGACAAGCTGTGCTTATACTCGAGGCCATGAAGATGCAGAATGAGATCAAATCTCCTCAGAAGGGCAAGGTGACCAAGATCGTACGCAGTGCTGGAGACTCAGTGGAAACTGGAGCTCTTCTCTTTTCTGTGGAATAAAAACTCATCCCCTGCTTATAAAATCTCAATTCTGACACTCAAAAACACGACTCATTGTAATAATGAATACCTAAAGCTATCATTTTGTTTATATAGAATCAGAGAAGATGGATTGAGCGACATCGGAAGATTTAGCCTTCCTCGAATCACCGACGA
>JBATYS010000245.1:0-2385 GCA_049674205.1 Candidatus Aminicenantaceae bacterium | reverse complement strand
GTATCGTTCACATAAATTAATTTACCTTCCATGTCTGATATTCCAACACTGCTGATGGATGAGGCCACCGCATGAGCCATCATCTTGAGTTCTTGTTCCGATTTTCTGAGCTCAGTTTTTGATCTCTCAATTTTTGCGATGTGTTTTCGGAGGGCCTTTATTTCATCTAAAAGTTGAGCTTTTGTTTTGTCCCTGTCACTCATTTAAGACTCCTAAAGAGACGCGCTCCCCCAGAGGTTAATACTTTGTCCACTGATCTAAGGGATACACTGAAATTGCGGCAACATTTTATTAAAATGGGAGTTTGGAGAGTTTCCGTATGCTCTATAGGAATATCTCCGGAGGGCTTAAGCGGCGTAGTGCATTTACCGAAATAATTACTGTCGTCCGTATTATCAAAATGACATTTGGGGCATTCAATTGTCATGATTTTCCCCTATAATTTGGCTGAAAAAAGGATATCAAGGAATTAAGAAAGTGTCAATCGCTCTAGCCACTGAGAAGAAATTGTAGGCAGCGTGGAAAAGACCATTCTGCTTCGCGCCCTGTCCCAGTGCAATGGGCATCAAAGGAGCGCGGCAAAATTTCTCGGGATGAAACACACCACACTGAATGAAAAGCTGAAAAGATACAACATTCAGTTCGACAAAAAGCCGTTTTGATATTCATAAAAATTTAAACTTTCACTTCTAGAACGAACTGACTATCAATAGTGCATTTGGAATTTCACCGGGCAACTGGGATAATGTCGTGCTTAGAATTTCCTTAGAATTGTGTTTTTGGGTATAAAAAGTGGCCTCTAAGGTTAAAAGAGGCCAATTAAATGAGTATATTTTTTTAAAAATCAATAAGTAAGAACAGTCTGAGCATAATTTATAAAAATTTTGTATAATACGTTTTTATATCGATGTCTGAAGGTAAAATTATTAGCAAAAAAGGAGAGTGTGTGATAAAAAAAGTGATGGTCTGTGTATTATTTTTTAGCCTAGTTCTCATTTTTCCTGCAATGGCTGAGGAGGGTATGTGGCTGCTCACTCAGTTAAAGCAGCTAGAGCTCGAGAAAAAGGGACTCGAGATCAGTGTGGAGGATATTTATCACCCTGAAAAGACATCTCTCACGGATGCGATCGTGTGGTTGGGGGGATGCACAGCCTCTTTTGTATCGCCAGAAGGTTTGTTGCTCACGAACCATCACTGTGCTGAAGGTGCGCTCCAGAGAGCCTCTTCCGAGGGGAATGATTACATCAAAAATGGATTTTTAGCGAAGGACAGAAGCGAGGAACTCCAAGCCATCGGTACAAGGGCTTCCGTTCTCGAGAAAATAACGGACGTTACAAAAGAGATCCTTGCTGCGTCCGAGGGCATTCAAGATCCCGTTGAGCGGGATAAAAAGATCAACGGAACCATCACGCAGATGACAGAGAAGATCGAAGATGGAAGGGACGACATCCTCGCCAATGTTGCTGCCATGTACAACGGCAAGCAATATATTCTGTTCGTCTATAAGCGGTATCAAGATGTTCGTGTTGTCTATGCGCCACCGGATTCTATTGGCACTTATGGGGGTGATATCGACAACTGGATGTGGCCCCGCCATACGGGAGATTTCACCTATCTGCGCGTTTATATGGCTCCGGATGGGTCCGGCGCAAAATACAGCCCCAACAATATCCCTGTAAAACCCAAGAATTACTTGCGGGTGGCGAAGGACCATCTCAAGGACGGTGATTTCACTTTTATTCTGGGTTTTCCTGGGGCGACGACGCGGTGGCGCACGTCCAATTCCGTGGGCTGGAATTTGAAATACAACTATCCCGAGACGATACAAAACTTCAAGGAGCTTATAGACCTCATGGCAACTCACACCAAGGACTCCGAAGAAGGAAGAATTCGAGTGGCCAGCCTGGATTCCGGCTTGAATAACACCATGAAAAATTCCCAGGGAAAGATCGATGGTATGATAAAAACCAATTTCCTCGAGAGGAAGAAAAACTTCGAAAAAGATCTGATGAGTTTCATCGAAAGCAAGCCCGACCTCAAAGAGAAATACGGAGATATTCTGGACCTGATCAAAGCCCAGTATACGGAATTGGCGAAGTTAAAAGCGAAGGACGATGCGATGGGATTGTTCGGATTTTCAAACGGCGTTTTATCGTCACTGGCAAGCCAGATCTATGGGACCGCAAGAGAGAGGGAGAAGCCCGATGAGGAGCGTGCTCCCTATTTTACTGAACGGAGTGTAGAACAGACGGTCAAGAATCTTCATCTCCGTTACTTCAGCTACTATGAACCTGTGGATAAAGCGATGTTGAAACGTGTTCTGGGTATCGTTAAAGATCTCCCTGATGGGCAAAGGATCGAAGGCCTCGAATATTTATTCAGCGG
>JBATYS010000244.1:0-5566 GCA_049674205.1 Candidatus Aminicenantaceae bacterium | reverse complement strand
TTCATTGACAGACGCATAATCTCTGCCATCTGATGCTGTCAGCACCGTCTGTTCATTGGCAGCGAACCGGGCAATGAAGTCTAGCTTAAATCCATCCAAGTCCCATTCCTTCAAGGCTGTCTCATAGATGTTGATGATAAATTCCCTGACTTCAGGATACCTAGGGTCCAACACATACGTTCCCTGTCCTTCCCAGTAAGTCAGATATTTTCCCTTGAACTGAGGGTAATTCTTTGAGTTCTCACCCACAAACGGGAGAGAGTACCAGAGCAAAAATTTCATTCCCAGTTGATGGACCCTCTGGACAAAACTCTTTATGTCAGGAATCCGGACCGGCTCCCAATCACCAGTGAATGCATACCCTCTCTGGCTATCGAGCGTCTGCCAACCGTCGTCAACGATCACAGCGTCGAAGCCCAATTTTTTCGCGATCGTGCATTCATTAACGACATCATCTGCGTTTAAGTCCTGATGGAAGCTGTACCAGGTGGAATACATCGGCCATTTGGCTTGATCCGGAACAGGAGCTGGCCCATAATTCTCCTGGATAGCCCACCATTTCGAGACATCATCCAGAGCTTTATAATAGGGAATGTTTCTGGTGTCGATACGGATCTGGACCGTATATTCTTTGAGGGGTGGGATTTTTTCGTCAAAGAATACAAGAGTGCAATAAAATCTTGCGTCCTCTTCTCTTAAGTAGGACTGGATCAAAACTTTATTGAGTGCATCTGAGCATGCGAATGTGAACCTGTTCATGTCTCTGCCATTCAAAAATGCGCTCACCGGAGCTTGACTGGAGGCTCTAGAGGTAACTCGATTTCTGTAATAATTCACTTTGTCCACGCTGATGTTGGGATTCCAAAAGGCCGTGATATCGATGGAGGGAAAATTCCATTTCACTGAAAATCGAGGAGGTGTCGCAGCAGTTGGAGATTTCAACTGAAGGTCGATCACTTTCAGCCCCTTCTCTAACTCCTTGGATGTCCACGAAGCTTCAAAATCCTTTAGATCTCCCTCGATCTTTAAAAAATCAGGATTAAATTGTATGGGGGCTGCAACACTTTCAGCGGTTTGAATCACATCTGAAACATTTGACTCTTCACAATATGAACACACAAACACCAAAACTAAACATAGAATAATGCATTTTATTCTCATTTTTGCCTCTTTCGGTTTCGTTTTTCCCATTAGATTATTATTCAATTCCCATGTCAATGTATAGTCGCATTAATATTGTTAGAGGCTTGATATCCCTGAAGCCCTATGATACAAGAAACGCACTATGTATTCGGCAGAACTGCTTAAGGAAGTCCTAAAATTCTGGGGATTAGGCCTGAAGAGAATCTGCCCTGAAATCGACATCGCTGGAAGCCCGGAAAGATGTGACTTCCGCATGGTCATCAAGGATAACATGGAGACTATCACCCTCTCAACATCATCTGGTCGGAAAACGGGATCAATGCGGTTATCGATTGGGAGTTCACAGGATACAAACCTGAAATTCAAGACTCTTGTAAAATCCTGGAATATCTAACACATCACCATTCTCATATCTTACGAAGGTGTGATCAGTTGCCCGTCTATTCCGACCTTCACTTTTTTTACATTGATATTCGTTCCTGAAAGCTCTACAGCCTGGTCTATCATGTAGTCCAAGCCAGAACAACAGGGTACGACCATTGTCGCCACGGTCAAGGAATAAATCGTGTTGTTCTTGAGAATCTCAGCCAGTTTCTGCACATAGTTGGATGTATCATCTAACTTAGGACAGGCGATGATAAGTTTCTTCCCCTTCAGAAGGTCTTGATGGAAACTACCCAAGGTAAAAGCGGTACAATCTGCTGCGATCAGGAGATCACTGTTGTTGAAATATGGGGCGAAGGGCGAAACGAGGTGAAGCTGAATGGGCCACTGTGTCAACTCAGAGTTCCCAGGAACTGTTTTTTGAGCCTCCGTTTCCGTATTCCTCAGGATCTCACGGGACATGCTTCCCGGACATCCTCCCATCCCAGATTGTGGGGAATGAGGCTTTTCACCGGATCGTGTGCTCGTCACTGGATGGTCATGGTCACATCCAACACCGTAAACATGTACTGCGGCTTCTTTCCCCTTTGTCTTTAGAACATGATCGTATGTGGATTTGGGATCGTACTCTTCACTCTCTCTTTCTATGATCTTGAGGGCGTCCACGGGACAGACATCTAAACACACCCCCATGCCATCACAGTATATCTCTTTGACCAAGACAGCCTTGTTCTCATCATCCAATACTAAAGCGCCCTCAGCACAGATCTCTGTACAAAGGCCACAGCCGTTGCATAAATCCCTATCTATTTCTATGATCTTCCTTGTAGCCATTTTGTTCTCCTCAAATTGGATTTACTCCTCAATAATAATCCTCTTTGCGTGGTGATTCCTTGACTTTAGTCAAAAACTCGATTCGCTATTATCCAACCTGAATTATTCACGAGTTGAGGCCAACCCACCTCACCCATTCACAAATGTCGAGGCAGTGGCCCACGAAGCTGTAGTGAACTACTGCGAGTGGGCTACAACGAAGGTTTTGTAGTGAGATCGGCTCGCCCGAAGGGTAAAAAATGTCGATTATTATAAAAATCGCATAGGATATGGGGTGCTTAAATGAGGAATCGAAAGAAACAATATATCATTCTGTTATTAAGTCAGTTATGATAAGTATCGACATTTTTTATGAATAATTCAGGTTAAGAGATATCCCCTAGCTCTTGAGTGAGACGCGATCTGTCTTTGATGTGAATGGTATGCCCCTTCACGGTAATAAGGCCTTCCTCCTGGAGTTGCTTGAGATTGCGTGATAGAGTCTCGCTGATCGTTCCCAAAAGTTTTGCAAGCTCTGCTTTCTTCATCGGCAATGTGACGACACAGGATGTGTCACTTCCGCAGCTTGACACCAGGTACTGTATCAGTCTCTGGCGAACAGTCCTCAACTCCAGGGTTTCGATCCTCTTATTCAGTACGATACACTTTTTTGCGAGCAAGTGAAGAAAGAACATGCCAATGGTGGGATCTTTCTCCAATCTCTGGAAAAACGAGTTCTTATCAAAAAATACAACCTGAGAATCCTTCACAGCCTGCGCATAGGATGGAAACCTTTTCTGGACGAAAACAATGGCCTCCCCAAAAAAATCGCCCGGATTCGGCCGGACGACTTCCACCTCTTTTCCCTGTTCATCCATCTTAAAGACGCGGATCTCCCCAGACTGGAGGTAATAAAAACCTTCGGCCGGATCATCAGCATGGACTAAAAACTCATCTTTTGTATAGGTCTTATTATGACCCAGCTCTATGATCTTCTGTTCTAGGTCTTTCATGCGTTTAATTACTTACGCTCGTAGATCAATTCCCCTCCAAGATAAGTTTGCTCCACCCTGACATTCAGATATTCTTGGATGGGGGTATGTAGGATATCCCCGGAGATAAACGGGATTCTCCGGCGAAATGGCACTGAGTTCTTCGTTTGAGGGATAATTTTTAGCCCAAGCTCCCTCATCCCAGCCCCAACCAACGATCCACTCTCCTGCCTGTGTTTCTCTACAACCCATGAATAATAGCATAATGATTACAAATATAGGGGCATAGATTAGTTTTTTAACTCTAGGATTGCTGACCATTATGGTATCCTCCGAATAGTCCATCTCCTCAATTAAGAGGATGACATTTCTTTCAAGTTATAAATTTTCTATCATCGATCACTTGAAATGTCAATTTACACTGATCTTAGGAGGGCGTACGACTTCTGGCTCCCTGTTAAATTCACACACGATAACGGATACCCTGGGATCTGGCACCTGTTCAGGTAAAAAGATGACAGTAGAATCAGGATTCAGCTTTGTCTTCAAACTTGTGTTGGGTTCACTCATCAGATAGGCCGATTCGACCTCGGTGAGCAATCCGGGCACTAAGAGGTTTCCATCCAGAGGCCAATCGAAGACATGGAAGTACAGTTTTTGTTGTTTGGTGGTCGACCTCCCCCATTTCAAGCTCTCGAACTGGCTGGCCGTAGTTCCGTAAATACTCTCCCCGTTGAGGTTCAGCCATTTCCCCATCGCTTGGAGCCTTTCTAAACTCGGTTGAGGAATTTGCCCTTCGGCTGTAGGGCCCACATTCAGCAGAAAATTTCCTCCCTTGCTGGCGATATCAACTAGCTTACGGATCAGATCCTCTTCGGATTTCCAATTGTGGTTATTCTTGTTGTAGCCCCAGTGATCATTCATGGTCATACAGGTTTCCCAATCATACACAAGGCCTGTCGCTGGGATCTCCTGTTCCGGGGTCCCAAAGTCTCCCACAGACGTCTCTGGATCATAAGTTCCGGCCATTCCCTCACGCCCCTTCCCTACTCTGTTGTTGACGATGATGTCGGGCTGAAAAGAGAGAACATAGTTGTAGAGGTCTCTTCCCCTTTCCTCTTCCCAGGTGTGCTCCCACTCTCCATCGAACCACAAGACCCCAAGCTCTCCGTAATTTGTGAGCAGTTCCGCTAGTTGTTTTTTCATGTATTCCGCATACCGGTCAAAATCCGCACCTTCGGTGGAGCGGTTTTCCCAGGAGCGGCGCGGGAGATAATCCGGATGATGCCAGTCCATGATCGAGTGATAGAAACACATCTTAAGGCCTTGTCTCCTGCACTCTTCAGCAAGTTCTTTCAGTATGTCTCGTTTAAAGGGTGTGGCATCGATCACGTCATAATCTGTATATTTGGAATCAAACAGGCAGAAGCCATCGTGATGCTTGCTCGTGATAACGATGTACTTCATGCCCGCATCTTTGGCATATCTCACCCATTCCGCGGCGTTAAAGGCCGTCGGATTGAATTGGTGAGCGAATTTTTCATACTGCTCGACTGGGATCTGAGCTGTCGTCAGGATCCATTCCGCATGGTTTGTTTCCCCTTTCCATTCACCAGCGGGAATCGCATATAATCCCCAGTGGATGAACATACCAAAACGGGCCTCCCTCCACCACTTCATCCGAATCTCTTTCTGATCTTTTGTCTCATTCCGCGCACTTCGCTGCTCAAATGTTTTATCATTTTTTTCTTCTGCACTCTGGCAAGAAAACACTCCCAAGATCAACACTATACCCAAAACTACAGAGACCGCTCTCCCTATATTTAGATCCTTAAACATCTCCCCTCCTCTTCACATGACATGCATTATTCATAAAAGCTGCCGATACTTTCCTTCAAAAAACCTATATTTTATATTATCGGCATCTTTTCCCTTACAAGCGAGCTGATCTTACCGCATCTGCTTCGTTGTAGCCCGGGTAGGTTGGGTCGGCTCGCGGTAGTTCACTACAGCTTCATGGGCCACTTCTTCGCAGCTACGGCAACCTCAACTCGTGAATAATCCATCATTGACCTGAATTATTCAGGTTTTGTGTTTTTTAAGATACGCTCTCCAGGTAATAGCCCATTTTTCAGGGTCATCCAATGAACTCGTGTCGATCTTGTGAACCACGCTGTTGTATGGGGCGTTTTTCACTTTTTCTGGGTCTTCATAGGCCTCTTCGACAACTTTTT
>JBATYS010000243.1:0-2952 GCA_049674205.1 Candidatus Aminicenantaceae bacterium | reverse complement strand
AAGAGTGTGGTTGTGGTCTCTTTTGGAAGCCCCTACTTTTTGAGGCATTTTCCAGAAGTCGATGCCTATATGTGTGCTTACAGGTATTCGGATGAGGCAATGATGGCGGCAGCCAGAGCACTCTTTGGGGAGATCGACATACAGGGAAAGCTGCCGGTTACGATCCCCGAACTCTATCCTATCGGCCACGGCCTCACAGTTCCCAAGAGAATTCAATAAATATAAAGGGGACTGTCACCTTTTTCCAGGGTTGAACGGAAAAGGGGACTGTCACCTTTTTTATTCCCTGCAAACCTAAAAATATTCCCACTCCCTCCAAATTGACAGATGATGCCTTTTTTGTTTATGCTAATAACCACTGTCTTCTCTGATATAGGGTTACTGCGATGAGTCCCATCCGAGGAGGGATAAATGTCTGATTTTTTTCAGAACGGAGTCATCACGACTTTCCATAGATTGGGGACACTGAATGTAGAAAAACTGGAAGAGCAACTAAGGAGTTTTGCAAAAATAAGCCCTATCGCTTTGGTCCTGCCATCGCTTTACCGGGAATATGCAAGCGGTGCTCTTCCCAATATCATGAAGACATTAAAAAAAGTGACCTATCTCAATGAGATTGTTCTGTGTTTGGATAGAGCCACGTCGGCCCAATTCAAAGAGGTAAAAGAAGCCTTCTCTTCGATGAAAAAGCTGAAAATCATCTGGAACGATGGAAAGAATATCAAGAGGCTTTATCAAGTGCTGGAAAGACATACTTTATCTCCTGGGGATACAGGGAAGGGCCGTGCTGTCTGGATCTCTCTAGGGTATGTTTTGGCCCGGGGAAAGAGCAGGGTCATCGCTGTCCATGATTGCGACATCGTGAATTATGATCAGGTGATGTTGGGAAGGCTGTGTTATCCAGTAGGAAATCCTTATCAAGAGTATGAATTCTGTAAAGGATTCTACAGCCGTGTGACAACCAAGATGTATGGGCGAGCCACACGTTTATTTTTTACTCCATTCATCCGATCTCTTGAGAAGATCTTGGGATACCTGCCATTTCTGGTTTATATTGATAGTTTTCGCTACGCGCTATCAGGTGAAATCGCTATGAGGCGTGACTTGGCAATGGCTATACGCATACCGAGCGATTGGGGATTAGAACTCGGAACACTTGCCGAAGTATATAGAAGTGTAACCCTTAACAGGATCTGTCAAGTCGATATTGCCGACACTTACGAGCACAAACATCAGCCTCTCATCCCGGGTAATTCAGAAAAGGGGATTCTCAAGATGACCATCGATATCGCCAAATCCATTTTCCGCACACTTGCTCAGGAAGGTGTCGAATTCTCAGAGGGTTTTTTCAAAACTTTGAACAATATCTATTTGCAGATAGCTCAGGATGCCATCATCCGCTATGAGGGGGATGCCGCTCTGAACGGCTTGGAATTCGACCGGCACGCTGAATCTCTCTGCGTCGAGGCTTTTGCCAATGGGATCAATCGAGCTGGGAAGGTATTCTGGGAGAATCCATCTGGTATGCAACTTATTCCCAGTTGGCACAGGGTGACAGCTGCATTGCCGGAATTTTTCCAGGAATTACATGAGGCTGTAGTAAAAGATAATAAGTGAAACAATTCGCCCACGGGAAACGTTATTGGAATGGAGGGAATCCATTTATCTAGATCGTAGTTTGGATCACTGAGAGGACTTAGATGATATTTTCAAAAAAAATATTAACAATCGTTCTGATAGTCGTTTTGGTAGGATTATCCGTATATTATTTTGTGGTCAAAAAAGGATTGGATTCTGGAGAGGGGGAGGCCTCTTCGGATGAACAAGCTCAAGAAACAAAGACCAGTGAGACACCCCTTCAAGTAAAGGTCGAGGAGGCCATGCTCGGCGATCTTATCATCAAGTTGAGGTCTCCTGCGGAAGCCGTTACTGACAGAAAAATTGTCATGAAGGCAGAAGTCCCGGGCGTTATCGAGAGTCTCAATGTGGAAGAGAGCAAACATGTGAGAAAGGGTGATTTACTGGTAGAGCTGGATGACCAGGAGTACAAGCTTAGCCATGAGAATGCTGAGGCCACACGCTTGAAAGCTTTCTCAGAAATGTTGGTGGAGCAGCGTTTTGCCGATGTGGGAGGCAGAAGTGGAGGAGAGCAGAGCGGCGAGTTGAATAATGCAAAAAAACAGTTTGAGGAAGTCGGACAACAATATCAAAAAGGGCTTATTTCAAGAGAAGAATTCGAGAGACAGTCGCGCCTGTACGAGAGGGCGTTGATCGAATCAGGAGAAAAAAAAGACGAAGTTGTTGCCGCCATGAAAGGTTTAACCCAGGCCGAAATCAGTGTAAAAAAGGCACAGCTCGATTTGGAGAAAACAAAGATAAGGGCTCCATTTTCTGGGATCATCGCAGATATTCAGGCATCTCCAGGTGAGCATGTCTCTGTAGGGCGTGAGCTCTTTACTATAGTTAATATCAGCAGGATTCAGGTACATGCCAGAGTTTTGGAGAGTGAAATCGGAAAGATGCAAGTCGGCCGAGAGGTAGATCTGAGGTTCAGCGCTTACCCCGGAAAGGTCTTCAAAGGAAAAGTGAGCGCAATCAGTCCTATAGTCAATCCCGAGTACAAGACGTGTAAAGTCTTTGTCGATGTGGAAAACCCTGAAGAAGAATTAAAGCCAGGGATGCATGCCGAAGTTGAGATCGCCGCTGAAATACACAAAAATAAACTCCTCGTTCCTCAGGATGCAATTTTGACTCGGTCCCAGCGAAAATTACTTTTTGTTGTCGAGGACGGCCTGGCCAAGTGGAGATATGTCGAGATCGGCCTTGAAAACGAGGATTTTGCTGAAATATTGGATGGTGTCAAAGCGGGTGAACAGGTTATCGTAGAAGGGCATTTTACGCTTGCGCATGATGCCCGTGTGAATATCGTCGAGTAATACCTCTAAATTTCAC
>JBATYS010000242.1:0-2187 GCA_049674205.1 Candidatus Aminicenantaceae bacterium | reverse complement strand
TGGGTTTACACTCTATATGAATTGTGATAAAACTTAATTCCCGAATATGTAATTATGAGTTATTCGGATTAAATTTTGGGTGAAAGGAATACTACATCATGTGTGAATTGAGAGAAGTTTTTATAGTCGGTGGTGCCCGCACGCCTATCGGGAGTTTCCTGGGGGCTCTGAAGAATTTTAAGGCTCCTGAGCTGGGCGGTTTTGCCATCAAGGAAGCGCTGTTGAGAGCGGGCGTCTTAGGCGAAGATGTCGGGGAAGTCATCATGGGGAATGTCGTATCTGCAGGGCTGGGGCAGGCCCCGGCCAAACAGGCTCTGATGAAGGGAGGAATCCCTCCTACAGTGAATAGCTTTGCCATCAATAAGGTCTGTGGTTCCGGATTGAAAGCCGTAGAGCTTGCTGCCAACTCTATTTGGTTGGAGAAGAATGAGATCGTCGTGGCAGGCGGGATGGAGAGCATGAGTCAAGCCCCGCACCTGACCTGGGGCGTGCGGGAAGGCGTAAAATTCGGAGACCTCAAGATGAAGGATGCGATGATCCACGATGGGCTCTGGTGTGCCTTTGAAGACAAGCATATGGGCATGACAGGCGAAGTGATCGCTGAAAAATTTGGAGCCACCCGGGAGGAACAGGATGTTTACGCAGTCAGCAGCCACGAGAAGGCGCTCCATGCGATCGAAAAGGGCTACACAAAAGATGAGATCGTTTCCGTGGAGGTGCCACAGCGGAGAGGTGACCCCATCATATTTTCGGTGGACGAGGGGCCTCGCCAGGATGCTTCAGTGGAGAAGCTGGCCAAACTACGCCCAGCCTTTAAAAAGGATGGGACGGTCACTGCAGGAAATGCTTCCAGTCTCAATGATGGAGGAGCGGCAGTGGTTCTGGCATCAGAGGATGCGGTCAAGGAGAAAAATCTCGATCCGATAGCCCGGATAGTCGGAGCCAGCTCAAACGCATTGGAACCCCAGATGGTCATGTATGCCCCAAAAGGAGCCATTGAAAAACTGTTGGCTGATGTGGGCTGGGGCATTGAGGATGTGGACCTCTTCGAGATAAACGAAGCTTTTTCTTCTCAACTCGTGGTGCTCATCAAAGAACTGGGACTCGACAGGGAAAAGGTCAATGTGCACGGCGGGGCTGTGGCTTTGGGGCATCCCATAGGAGCCACCGGCTGCAGGATCTTGATCACCCTGATCTATGCCCTCAAACACAGAGGGTTGAAGAAAGGCGTTGCCTCCCTTTGTTTAGGGGGCGGAGACGCTATGGCCATGGCTGTGGAGATGGTCTGAGAGGAGCAAGAGGATGGATATCAATAAAATAGGCATCATCGGCTCGGGGACTATGGGTACCGGAATCGCCCAGGTCGCGGCCACTTCGGGATTTAAAGTTTTCCTCAATGACATCGAAGAAGAATCCCTGGAACGGTCCCTGAAGATCATGGATAAAAGCCTTTCCAGGCTCGTGGAAAAGGGTAAGATCACAGAAGATAAGGATTCGATCCTAGAGCGTATCAGGATCACAACCTGCTTTGCTGACCTCAGAGAGTCCGATTTTGTGATTGAGGCGGTTTTTGAAGATCTGGATGTCAAGACAAAAGTGCTGAAGGCACTTGATGAAGTTCTTGCTCCTGAGGTGATTCTCACATCGAATACGTCTTCGATCTCCATCACTCAGTTGGCCGCCTTGACAAAGCGTCCTGAAAAGTTTATGGGAATGCATTTCATGAATCCTGTTCCGTTGATGCCGCTCGTGGAATTGATCAAAGGCATCGCCACAACCCAGGAGACCTATGCTGTGGTTAAGGGTCTGGCTGAGGCTTTGGGTAAAGTTCCGGTTGAAGCCAATGACTATCCCGGATTCATCGCCAATCGCATTCTCATCCCCATGATCAACGAGGCAGTTTATGCACTCATGGAGGGAGTGGGAACCGCAGAAGCCATCGACCAGGTGATGAAGCTGGGAATGAACCATCCCATGGGTCCTCTGACCCTGGCTGATCTGATCGGGCTGGATGTCTGCCTGGATATCATGAATGTCCTCTATGAGGGCTTCAAGGACTCGAAATACCGGCCTTGTCCGTTGTTGCAAAAAATGGTGAATGCCGGATACCTTGGCCGAAAATCAGGAAGAGGATTCTACGAGTACAGCAAATAAACTGAGATATTAAAAGCAGAATACATAGCACAG
>JBATYS010000241.1:0-3640 GCA_049674205.1 Candidatus Aminicenantaceae bacterium | reverse complement strand
GCGGGTATGATACTCAGGTCCAGAGTGTTTCGTGTGTAGCTCTCGAATGTCCGGATGCCTCTTTCGCACAACACGACATGAGGATTCCCTTCGGAGAGGATGTATTCCGCGCAGTTGATCCATTCTTCGAGCGTGGAGTTCATCCCTCTTTTTAAAAGCACGGGTTTATCGGTTTTTCCCACTTCCTTCAGAAGAGTGAAATTCTGCATGTTCCTTGAACCGATCTGGAACATGTCCGCATATTCGCTGACCATTGCGATATGGCGGGTATCCATAATCTCGGTGACAATGGGCAATCCTGTTTCCTGCCGTGCACGGGATAAGATCTCGAGGCCCTCCTGCCCCAGGCCTTGAAAGGAATACGGGGATGTTCTGGGTTTAAAAGCTCCCCCTCTTAAGATGTGGGCCCCCGCTTTTTTGACAGCGCGTGCGATCGTAAGCGTTTGGTTTTCGTTCTCCACCGTGCAGGGACCAGCGATGATAGTAAAACCCGTCCCGATGCTCTGCTCTCCCACAGAAACAACAGTACGCTTGAAGTTTGTGTTTTTTAAAGAGCTCAGTTTTAGATCATCCATAACGGCCCTATATTATACCCTGTTCGACCCTCGAGGTAAACACATGTATGAGTATTGACAGAAATAGTTTTTTTAGGAATAATTTCAATATGGAAAGAGAATGTTTAACATGAAAAAATACTTTTTGCCTATCTTGGCTGCCTTTGTTTTATGCTCTACCCATCGTGCCAATCCTATCCAAAAAGAAAACCCGCTACTATCAGCCTCTGATGATGTGGTCCTTGCCGAGGGCACCCGTCTCCAATCAACAGCTGGACCAGAAGAAATACATCTTATCCGCACTCTTGTTAGATCTTCCCGCGAGATTCACAATCTTGCCCCCATAACTATCGATTATCCCTTGGAAGGCAGTGTTTTTCCACCCGAAATGATCGCTCCAACCTTTTTATGGCATGACCAAGAGACCTTAGCTGACACATGGATGATAGACCTTAGTTTTGAAAAGGATTCCCAACCTGTTTATGTGCTCATACCTGGAAAGGATCCCCCAAAAGGGGAGATCGATCCAAGGTGTGTGACTCCTAATATTAGCTACGAACCGCCCGATTATCAAGCTTCGGCCCGAGCCTGGACTCCATCTGCCGAAGTGTGGAAATATATCAAAGATCAAACAGCAGAAAAATATGCCTCTCTTGCCTTTTATGGTTTCATTAACTCAGATCCCCAGAAAGTGATTTCCTATGGAAGAATATCGATGAAAACCTCAGAGGACCCGGTGGAGGCACCGATATTTTACCGGGATGTTCCTCTCATCCCCTCTAAAACGAAAACGGGAACGATTAAACCTCTTGCAGAGGGGGCCACTCCTTTAATCGCGTGGAGGCTGCGGGATATATCCAAGACAGAGAGCCGGATTGTTCTCAAGGATATGCCCTCATGTCTGAATTGCCATTCTTTTTCACTGGATGGGAAATATCTTGGGATGGATTTGGATGGTCCGGAGGGTGATAAAGGGACCTATCTGGTATCTCCTGTCGCTCCCCAGATGGTTGTGCAAAAGGAGCACGTGTTTACCTGGAATTCGTTTAGTGACAGAGGGGGGGGACAGCGAACCATAGGATTTTTATCTCAGATTTCTCCGGATGGACAGCATGTGGTCACCACCGTGAATGAATCCCTTTACGTCAGCAATTTTATGGATTTTGCTTTTTTGCAGGTATTTTATCCAACCCGAGGCATAATCGCTTACTATTCCAAGAAAACTAACGAAATCAAAGCTCTCCCTGGAGTTGATAATCCTGAATATGTGCAATGTGATCCTTCCTGGAGTCCAGACGGAAAATATATTGTCTTTGCCCGGGCCCTCGCCCAGGAGCCATACATGCCGGGACAGGATATGGCAAAATATGCTAATGATCCAGAGGAGACAAAAATTCAGTACGATCTGTATCGTCTTGAGTTCAACGAAGGGAAAGGCGGCACCCCTGTACCAATAGAAGGTGCTTCCCAGAACGGCATGAGCAATTCCTTTCCTAAGGTTTCGCCAGATGGCAAGTGGATCGTTTTTGTGATAAGCCAAAACGGACAGCTCATGCGTCCTGACAGCAAGCTATGGATTGTCCCGTTTAATGGAGGCAAAGCAAGGTTGATGAACTGCAATACCGCAAGAATGAATTCATGGCATAGCTTTTCTCCCAATGGCCGATGGATGGTGTTCTCTTCGAAAGTCAATACGCCCTACACGCAGATGTTTTTAACGCATATTGATGAGGACGGTCATGATAGTCCTCCCATCCTTATTCCGAATTCCACACCGGATAACCGGGCAGTAAACATTCCTGAATTTGTCAACATTGAGTATGAAGGTCTAGAGAATATCGATGTTCCTGTCTTGAAATATCGGCTGTATTCCAATCGGGGCTACACTCTGTTCAAAGAGGGAAAACTTGAAGAATCAATCAACCAGTATTTGAAATCGATCGAACTCAATCCCGAATTTGATCAGGCACATTACAATCTGGGGGTGACTCTTTTCAACCTTAAGAGATACGACCAGGCCATTGCGTATTTTAAAAAAGTCGTGAATATTGATCCAGGAAACGCAGATGCCTATTATATTTGGGGAAAGGCGCTATTCTTTCTCAATAGATCAAGCGAAGCCATCGATCTGCTGAAAAAATCTCTGGAAATTAATCCCTTTAAGGCAGAAGCCTATTTTGTCTTGGGTAATGCCCTGAAAGAACTCGGCCAGTTCGATGAAGCAATATCCAATTATCAAAAGGCACTCATGATAAATACCCAAGATCCATACATCTATCTCCATTACGGCGAGACTTTGATCTTGCTAAATAGGTTCGTGGAAGCGGCCTTGCAGTTTGAAAGAGCTCTAGAGCTCGATCCAAATAATGCGATCGGTCACCTCAATTGCGGTAATGCCTACTTTTCGGCCCGGGAACTCGATAAGGCTATTGAACACTACAGAAGATCTCTGGAGATTGAACCTAAGCTGGCTGATGCGCATCTGAATTGGGGAAATGTGCTATACGTTCAGAAAAAATATCAGCAGGCTATCGAACATTACAAAAAAGTCCTGGAGATCAATCCCAATGATAAAGATGCCATCAACAACATCGCATTTGCCAAAGAAGCGCTGAGAAAAAAGGAAGGATAAAATCTGTTCTCATTGATCTTGGACATCCCGGTCTGCCCGTGTATTTCAAAAATATCCACTCCAGTTTCTCGCTAGACGGAAGGGGCCAGGATGTCGTTCATCGCTCTGTACATCTTCTGGATCTTTTGGACCAGTCCATCAAATTCTGCGAGCGTGAGCAGCTGATCCCTGTCGCAAAGAGCTTCTTTGGGATCAGGGTGAACTTCGATCATGATGCCGTCACTCCCTGCAGCTACGGCTGCGAGGCACATCCGCTCCACCAGGCTTGTCCGGCCTGTGGCGTGAGAGGGGTCGACGATCACAGGAAGGTGAGTGATCTCTTTGACAGCGGGTATGATACTCAGGTCCAGAGTGTTTCGTGTGTAGCTCTCGAATGTCCGGATGCCTCTTTCGCACAACACGACATGAGGATTCCCTTCGGAGAGGATGTATTCCGCGCAGTTGATCCATTCTT
>JBATYS010000240.1:0-4289 GCA_049674205.1 Candidatus Aminicenantaceae bacterium | reverse complement strand
GGCATCATGTTTCCTGTGGAGGAGGCCCATCAGATCCAGTACGAGGGTGAGATCAACAATCCCATGAAAAAAAGGGGAACTCTAGTCTTCATCTCTACCCGTGCAGGTCTCCTTTACTGTGTGGAAGGCTCTAGCCAACAGATTCAATGGAAGGTCAAACTATCGGAAACACTGGTGAGCCCTCCTTTTCTTGGCGTGGAAAATATCTATGTGCTTGACCAGGACAATAGCCTTTTCTGTCTCACAGAAGAAGGGAAGATCCTCTGGGAGAGAATCATCGGAGAAGAGCTCACGAGCCGCATCACCGAATTCAGAGATAATGTCTGTGTGGGAACGGCTTCAGGCTGGTTCCTCGCCATCGATATCCTCAAGGGTGAGAGAACTTGGGTATTCAAGGCAAAGGATGCCATCCGGTCAAACCCTGTTGTTTCCGACGGGAAGATCATCTTTGGCAGTGACGACCACAATCTCTATATCCTGAGCCCTGCGGGAAATCTGATCCATAAATTCCCTATAGGTGGCAAGATCGGGGCAACTCTTGCCGCGGATGGCGATTATGTTTACCTTGGGTCTGGAAACAGGGAGATTTTATGTTTGAACTTGAAGAAACGGAAGAGGAAATGGAAAGTCAGAACAGGGGGAGAGCTCCTTGTCCCCCCGATTTTTTACGAAAACAGAGGATTTTTCGCT
This sequence comes from Candidatus Aminicenantaceae bacterium, assembly GCA_049674205.1. GTDB lineage: Bacteria > Acidobacteriota > Aminicenantia > Aminicenantales > Aminicenantaceae > WTAW01. The sequence goes on along the minus strand of JBATYS010000240.1, from coordinate 3,599 downwards.
TGTATGGACAATGTCCTGTACTGTTTGGATAAAAAGGGCGGGGATATTTTGTGGTGGAGTGTGATTCCTTCGCGCGCTTTCTATCATCTCATGATCGTCAATGAGAGGATCGTTGTCACATCACTCTCTTCTCTTCTGATGAGCTTCGATGTGAAGACCGGTGAAAAGATCGGGGAGTTTCAGGGAGCAGAAGAGATGCGATCGAATCCGATGTGGTGTGATCCTTATATGTTGGTTAGCCGGTATGACTCAGAGTCGGACCAGGGGACACTGCTTTTTTTTCAGAAATTGGTCGCGGTCGAATTGTCTCCGTCCAAGAGTTCGCCCCAGAAGATCAACGAAGATATCGTGGTTACAGCCGCTCCATCAGGATTCTATTTGCCTGAATACGAGTTCTCTCTCACCCCTTTAGTCAAGTGGCCCCTTAATCCATACTTCTTTGTTCTGCTCGGAAAAGAGGAAGAAAAACAGGTCGTTCAGGAAAAGTCAGAGGCAAATACGTGGGAGTGGTTTCCAGATGAGGAGGGAATCTATAGCATTGGGGCGACAGTGACCGACGAAAGGGAAAAGGCTAAAACAGAGATCCTCTTTTTGATCCAAAAAGAGGATGCCGCAGTCGTTTTGGCTTTATCTGAGAATTCACCACAACAGGTGGGAACAGAGATCGGCTTTTCAGCTACCTCCCTGGGGATGTCTTCTCCCAAGTATGAGTTCAGCCTGCAACGCATTTACGATCTTGCCTTTTTTACACATATGTCTTTATTTATTCCTGGGAGGAAAAGGATAGTTTTGGATTATTCTGAAGTGAACAACTGGATGTGGATTCCAGATAGGGAAGGGCTGTATGCGATTCATGTTTCTGCGGATGATGGTATCGATAAAGTCGAATCTAGTGTTTTTTACAGTATTACAAAGAAAAAATACGACGATGCTGAGAATGAAGGCGACAAAATAATTAGAAATGACATATAATCTGTGGAGCTCTGCGGACAATCCCAGGTTGGCACTGCGGATGCACACAGAGAATTATCCTTGAGAGAAGGAGCGAAAACATGGATCGTGATGAAGCATTGACGCTTGTAAAACAACATCTCAAAAACAAAAATCTCATCAAGCACTCTTTGGCGGTTGAAGCCTGCATGAGAGCGCTGGCTGAAAAATCGGGCGAGGATGTCGAAACATGGGGGATGACTGGGATCCTTCATGATCTCGATTATGAAATAACAGAAAAAAGCCCTGAGCTTCATACAACTGAGACAGTAAAGATACTGTCAGACCTGGGTATCGCTCCAGAGATCATCCAGTCGATCAAGGCCCATGCGGCGATGGTGCCGTGCCAAACAAAAATGGACTATGCCATCTTTTCCATCGATCCTCTGACCGGGCTCATTATCGCTGCAACATTGATGCATCCGAATAAAAAACTCAAAGAGATTGACCTGGGATTTGTGAAAAGACGTTACAAGGAAAAGAGTTTTGCCCGAGGAGCAAAGAGAGAGGAGATCGAGCAGATCCAGGAGATCGGGATCGAGCTCGATGAGTTCATCTCCATCTGTCTGAGAGCGATGCAGGGGATAGACAAAGACCTGGGACTTTAATGTCTTAGAACGTGAAACGTAAAACGTGAGGGGATGAAGAAAGTTCTTTATTGATGTATAATTGTTGGCTTTTTAAATCGTGATAAAGGAGGATTATCCATGAATGGCGTCATAAAAATACCACGTCCTACGAACGAGCCTGTGATGGTTTTCGCCCCAGGTTCCCCCGAAAAGGTATCTTTAAAGGCAGAACTAACAAGAATGCTGGGTGAGGAGATCGAGATTCCTCTGATCATTGGAGGAAAAGAGGTCCGAACAGGGAACTTTGCGGACTGTCGCTGCCCTCATGACCACAATCATCTTCTGGGTCGATATCACAAGGCTGGACCCGATGAGATCACGATGGCTGTCGTCGAAGCGAAAAATGCCTGGAAAGACTGGTCGGAGATGGACTGGGTCTCTCGGGCATCCATCTTTCTTCGGGCTGCAGAGTTGCTCGCCACAAAATATCGAGATGTGATAAATGCCTCGACCATGCTGGGGCAATCAAAGACCGTCCATCAGGCAGAGATCGATGCGGCATGTGAGCTTATCGATTTTTACCGGTATAATCCTTACTATATGCAACGGATCTATGAAGAACAGCCCGATTCCTCGCCGGGCATTTGGAACTATGTGGAGTACCGGGCACTTGAGGGATTTGTGTTTGCCGTCACGCCCTTCAATTTTACCTCTATTGCTGGCAATCTCCCCACGTCTCCGGCGATGATGGGGAATACTGTCCTTTGGAAGCCGGCATCTTCTGCCGTCTATTCGGCTTATTTCATCGCACAGCTATTGAAAGAAGCCGGCTTGCCCGATGGTGTGATCAATTTTATCCCCGGTCCAGGGAGGTATGTGGGTGATCCCGTTTTAGAGAAGGCCGATCTGGCAGGAGTCCACTTCACGGGAAGTACTGCCGTATTTCAGGCCATGTGGAAAACCATAGGATCCAGCATCATGAATTACAAGACTTATCCACGGATCGTCGGAGAGACGGGCGGTAAAGATTTTGTTTTTGTTCATTCTTCGACAGATGTAAAGGCTGCAGCTACAGCGCTCATAAGAGGCGCATACGAATACCAAGGCCAGAAATGTTCGGCAGCCAGCCGTGCTTATATCCCTGCTGATGTCTGGCCTGCCATCAAAGATCAGCTTCTGGGTGAGCTCGAAACTCTCAAGATGGGTGACGTCATGGATTTTTCGAACTTCATGGCAGCAGTGATCGATAAAGCCGCTTTTGATAGTATTGTGGAATATATCGAGTATGCAAAAAATTCGGATACAGCCGAGATCATCTTTGGTGGAACATACGATGATTCCAAAGGGTACTTCATCCAACCCACTGTCGTTGTGGTCACTGACCCCCATCACAAACTTATCGAGGAGGAGATCTTCGGGCCTGTGCTGACCATCTACATATATCCCGAGAATCAGTTCACTGAGGCGCTGGGGATTTGTGATACCACTTCGCCCTATGGTTTGACCGGTTCGATATTTGCCAATGACAGGAAAGCCGTTAACGAAGCGTACAAAACACTTCGCCATGCGGCTGGGAATTTTTACATCAACGACAAACCTACGGGCGCAGTTGTCGGCCAACAGCCTTTTGGCGGAGCCAGGGGTTCGGGAACAAATGACAAAGCCGGCTCTTTTATGAATCTCCTCAGATGGGTGAGTGCTCGCACTGTCAAAGAAAATCTCAATCCCCCCAAGGATTACCGATATCCTTTCTTGGGTGAAGATTAAAGGTGAGATAAGCGAAACCATTTATTAAGAGTTGATAAATGTGACCACTGCGGAGGGAAGATGAGAATAAAAGTAAATAGAGACAATTGCACCGGCTGCAGGCTTTGCCTGCAGATCTGCGCTATCGAGCACTTTTCGGAGATAAATCCGAAAAAGGCAGCACTACGGATAGAGGCCAAATTCCCTGATCCAGGAAAATTCCGTCCTTTTGTCTGTACTCAATGCGGTAAATGTGAAGAAGTTTGTCCAGAAGATGCCGTCTACCAGAATGAA
>JBATYS010000239.1:0-2315 GCA_049674205.1 Candidatus Aminicenantaceae bacterium | reverse complement strand
TCGTCCAGTGTGTATGCTTCATAAGCGGGAAATTGTGTGGGAAACTCCATCATATTTTTCACGCCAAAACCCATATCCGGAATTCTGTCCATGATTTTCTCTATATCCTCTTCTGTCATTTTTTCGGTTTTGTATTTTTTCGTAATTTTCTTCTTGAGTTTTCCCTCTGAGCTAAAAATTTGGATCTCATATTCCTTCGGATTTCCGTAATAGATTTGGCCTTCCGAATCAAAAAAGTAGACCTGAACAAAGTCGAAAGGATCCATTTTGTCCTTCTGTGGGTCCCTGAAAGTAAAAGGAATGCTTTCGATCGTAAACAAATTGTTCAGGTCTTTATCGAACTTCCGGATCTCGAAAGACATATCTCCTTCTTTGATGATGAACTGCCGTCCCAAAACATTACCTTCGTTGTCCATTACTAGGTTTGTAAGAGATGTTTTGTCCGCGACCGAGACATTCCTTAGAAACTCTCCTTGGAGAGTGAAATAAGCGAGTCTTCTATTCCCTGCATCTTCGACCAGTAATTCATTTTCAGGGGTGATGAGTAATCCAGATGGAAAGTTTATTTCCCCAGGTCCTTGGCCTTGCTTTCCGATGGTACGAACGAATTTGCCGTTTTTGTCGAAAACTTTGATATTGTTCGCTTTCCAATCGAGAGCATAGATGGTTCCATTTTCATCCACGACGAAGAACGTGACCTGTGCGATCATCTCTTCTTCGACCTCGCTGTCTCCGATCTTAAAATCTTCATTGAGAATGAGCTTGGTTGGAATGCCCGTGGAGAGTTTTGGCTTTTCAGGATTCTCGACGACCTGAACGCCGTCAACAGTCTTGACTTTCTGGGCCTGTATTTGCCCGAATAAACAAAAAATCAATAAAAGACCCAATCCTATACTCAGTGCTTTTTTCATTGATGCCTCACATCGTATTTTATTCTCTACCGAATTTTAGATAAGTATATAATGCCTTTAACTCTAATACTACATCTTACGGATATTTATTCATTAGGTTTTCTATCACGAGTCTGTACATAGATTCACAATGATGTCCTGTATTTTGGACGAAAATCTTGTCTGCGATTAAAGTTTCAGGTGGAAAAAAAGTGGCATAAAAATTGCCATTATAATCGAGGAGGGTTATAATCAAATTTCGGAGAGGAGGTTCAAATGAAGAAGGGATTGCTACTTTTTCCCATTATTCTTTTGACTGTTTTTGTAGGTTCTAATGTTTATGCAAACGGATTGTTCGTGAACAGCCTTGGTCCCAGGGCCGTGTCCATGGGTGGGGCTTTTGTCGGTTTGGCGGATGATTATAGCGCCGCATTCTGGAATCCTGCAGCTGCATCCCAATTGGACTGGATAACTCTAGGTTTCTATGCGGCCTATTCCAATCCAAGCAGTTCTTATGAGTATGGAGCTGCTGATATCAGTACTGAATACGCGAAAAGCTATCCTACAGTTCTTGGGTCCGCTTTTTTTCCAGTGGGTGATAGGGTCCACATTGGGCTTGCCTTCTATACGCTCTCTCGATTTCAAGTCGAATGGTCCGGAGCAGCGATCGACGCAATAACCGGCGATCCAAAAAGCAGAGACTGGAGCACGAAGGTCTGGGTTATGACATTTGCGCCCTCAGTCACCTACAAGTTGAGCGATACCTTCTCTTTAGGCCTAGCTCTTAATCTCAACTATGGTTCATATGACTTCTTCATGTACAAAGGGTTTGTGAAAGTTGTACTCGAGGAGCATATAAATATTATTGACATCGGTGCCTACTCAGATTCGGGCAATGGCGTGGGGATAGGAGCCACATTGGGGTTTTTTTATAAGCCTTCAGAAATGTTCAGCCTTGGGGCATCCATCCGGACTCCAAGCAAAATTTCATTTAAAGGAAGATCAAGCTCCTCAAACATGTATGTATTGGATAATGCCACAGACAGCACAACATTTCTAACGCTGCCTTTGTGGGTGGCAGGTGGAATTGCGATAAAACCGGCTCAGACATTGACCCTAACAGCTGATGTACATTTTTCCCAGTGGTCATCGGTTGAAACTATCACAACGGAATATGATACTCAGCTTTGGAATGTTGTTTTTCAGGAGAGCGGCACGGATTTTATACCCCTGTACTGGAAGGATACGATCCAGATCAGATTTGGAGCTGAATACAAGCTCAGCAAGGTCGCAATTCGTGCTGGATTTTACACAGATCCTTCTCCTGTTCCTGATAAAACCATGAATTTCCACTTCCCCATTGTGGATGCTAACTATATTACTTTTGGCCTTGGGTACGATGGGAGAGGTCCGAGTTTGCATGGT
>JBATYS010000238.1:0-1836 GCA_049674205.1 Candidatus Aminicenantaceae bacterium | reverse complement strand
TTGTTGAGCTAAGGAAAGAATGTGCGGCCAATGAAGAGAAAATAAGGAGATCTCTGGATCTATCGGAAGCTGAATACAATGGTCTCCTCTGTTTGAATAAGGGCGAAAAGATCACATGTCAGGAATTATCTGGGCGGATGAATTTGTCCGTTTCAAGAGGAAGCCGTGTGATCGACAAGTTGTTCGAAAAAGGCTATCTCGACCGTGTGGATTGCTCCGAAGACAGACGCTGCAAACACGTCGAACTCACAAAGAGTGGGATGGGTACCCGTCATAAAATTGATAAACATAGACGGGAATGTGAACAAAAACTTGCTGCAGATTATTCTGAGAGGAAACTCGCCATGCTGAAAAAGGAATTACGGCGATTAATTATCAAGTTCTGATCAAAATTTTAATAAACCTCAGAATCAAGGATGCTAATATCTATTATTCCAAGACTTCAAAAGTAAGGAATGCTCAATAGCTCTCCCAATCGTGAGTTTACTTCTTTGCTCATTCCTCATCACGTTGATTGCTGAATGGGCTTATTTCCTGAGACTTTGATACTTACTACCGAACGCGCCACCTCTTTGATTTTTTCAGGAGTAACACTGATATACTCCTTGATGGATTCAACAATCGGGTCGGTGTTGATGTAATCTGCGGGGAAAGAGGTCTCATCAATTATTCCAACATCCTGAAATCCCGCATTCTTTATAACAGCGATGTAATCCTCCTTGAGCAGAGCTCCTGATACACAGGAAACATATGCATCGATCGATTCTTTGATAAAATCCGGAAGTTCTTTGAGTAGTACGATATCCGAAACCATGAGCCTTCCTCCCGGTTTTAGCACGCGGAATGCCTCCTCGAAGACTTTTGGTTTATCGGGAGAAAGATTGATGACGCAGTTTGAGATGATGATATCTGCAGACTCATCAGCGATGGGAAGGTCTTCGATCTCGCCGAGTTTGAACTCCACATTAGTGTAGTTGCCTTTTTTTGCATTTTCTCTGGCTTTCTCAATCATTTCGGGTGTCATGTCGATGCCGATGACCTTTCCTTTCTCACCCACTTGATTTGCAGCAAGAAAGCAATCGAATCCAGCTCCAGCGCCAAGGTCGAGCACAGTTTCTCCCTCTTTGAGTGAGGCAAGTGCGATGGGATTCCCACATCCCAGGCCCAGGTTGGCTCCATCGGGGATAGACTTGAGCTCTTCGTCGCTGTAGCCAATTTTCTGGCTGATGGTGCTTGCCATATCGGTATCGCCACAGCATGAAGGAGATGGCTCGCAGCAGGAACTCCCTTTCCTGGCGAAATTTGCGTACCTATTCTTGACAAATTCTTTGATCTTTTCTTCTTTCATTTTTTTAAACCTCCAAAAATTTGCTCTTTATATCAATTTGTTCTAGATTTTTTACACTCTCCTCATTTCGACATTTCCTCCATCATAGGGGAGAGGAGATCTTTCACCATACCTGCGAATTCGTCTGTTTTGATCAGGTTGATGCAGCAGACCTTCCCAGCTTTCTCCCAAACGACGACGGCCATTTTATCTCCGGGTTTGATGTTTGCTTTCTCCCTGATCTCTTTGGGGAGAACCATCTGTCCTCTCTCATCCACACTGGCCACTGCCTCGACTTTGCAGCAAGAGAAGTTCATCTCACCTGTCCCACAGGAGGATTTGGTTTTTTCTTTTTTGCTCATCCAACATCTCCTAATTCTGCTTAATCATAATTATCTAATATTTCAGAATAATCAGAATAATCCAATTTTGTTCGCATGTCAAGCTTTTTTTCGTCGATACTTCATTTTGTTCTTTGCACCAGTTCGGAATTGAAAAAATTGCATGAG